>CALZOH010000052.1 GCA_945827465.1 uncultured Prevotellaceae bacterium | reverse complement strand
GAGCCGCACCTTCCTCGGCGGCAGCCTCACCTGCTTCGTCGACGGTTTCGACCTCTTGGGCAACCTCTCGAACGTGAACCGCACGGTCAACGCCCAAGGACGCACCGAGACCCGCTACAACGTGGTACCCCGCTACGCCATGCTCCACGTGATCTACCGACTCAACAAACAACCCAAGAAAAAGAATCAATAAACATCGGACTCATCTCATGTTCGCGCACATGGAGGGCGTATGCGAGATAAACGTTCATTTTTCATCGAATAGGTGTAGGGGCGTATCGCATACGCCCTTCACTTGGGCAAACATGAAATAACGGCAACAGCACTATACGTGGCGAATAGTTTCCCATCATCCGCTGTGCATTCTCGCCGCCATGGAGGGCGTATGCGATACGCCCCTACACTTGTTTGCTCAAAACATGGATATAACGATCCCAAACGTGGGCGAAAACGAAACGTCTGCGGTGAACATGGCGACGAAACACAGTTCTGTCGCGCCGCAATACTTCGTTTGCATTTACCTTATTATATATTGCAACTTCGCGAACATGGAGGGCGTATGCAATACGCCCCTACAGTTTACGGCGAAAATCGATTGGGAGCGAGCAGAATCTGCCAAAGATACTTTTTACTACATAAAAGACGTTTGTCAACTGACGTTAGTGTTTTAGCATCAATTCATATCTCGCGGAGGTATCCACACGTTGATAAATGCCAATCAGGGTGCACCTTGGTCTGGTGCACCCTGATATGGCTAAAATCTATTATGGATTGGCTAAATGCTATCCAAAATTGTCGAACATGATAGACTCAGGCTCTACGCCGAGCGAATCGAGCATGCGCTCTACGGCTTTGGACATCGGACCAGGACCGCACATATAATACTCGATGTCTTCAGGAGCTTCATGATCCTTTAGATAGGTATTGTACATGACTTCATGCACAAACCCTGCGGTATAAGGTACTCCTGCTTCGTCGGCTACGGGATCGGGACGGTCGAGCGCCAAGTGGAAATGGAAATTGGGATATTCTTTCTCCAAAGCGTGGAAGTCCTCCAAGAAGAAGGCTTCACCCAACGAGCGGGCACCATAGAAGTAGTGCATTTCACGATCGCGCACGTGCAAGGTTTTCAGCATGTGCATGATTTGTGAACGAAGCGGAGCCATTCCTGCACCACCGCCTACCCAAATCATTTCTTTCTTGGAGTCGAAGATGGGATGGAAATCTCCATAAGGCCCACTCATGATTACTTTATCACCAGGTTTGCGACTAAAGATATAAGATGAAGCTATACCGGTGGGCACATCCTGGAATCCAACTTGCGGACGAGGCTTGAAAGGAGTGGTTGCAATACGCACGGTCAAGGTGATGCGATCGCCCTCGGCGGGATAGTTAGCCATGGAATAAGCACGTATGGTATCTTCGGGATTGTGAGCCTTCAACGAGAAGATGTTGAATTTTTCCCATGAAGAGATGTACTCTTCACCAATGTCGTTCTTGTCGAAATCCTTGTCGTAGTCGATGGTGTCGTAAGCAGGAATCTTGATTTGTGCATACGAACCGGGAACAAAGTCCATGTGCTCGCCCGGAGGAAGGGCTACGATGAATTCTTTGATAAAAGAACTTACGTTTTTATTACTGATGACTGTACACTCCCACTCTTTCACGCCCATGACGGAGTCGGGCACGGAAATTTCCAAATCGCCTTTGACTTTACACTGACAACCCAAGCGATAGTGATCGAGTACCTGCTTGCGGGAGAAGTGTTGTTTCTCCACGTCTAATATTTCGCCACCACCTGCCGGTACCTGACACTTGCATTGTCCACAAGAGCCTTTTCCTCCGCAAGCTGAAGGGAGATAAATGCCGTTTTCAGAAAGGGTGGACAACAGGCTGCCGCCTTGATTTACTTCGATGGTTTTCTTTCCATTGATGGTTACATTGACCTTACCGCTGGGCAAAAGATACTTCTTCGCTACCAACAGAACAGTGACCAAGACCAAGATGATGACCCAGAAAACAACGATGCTCGCTATGATATATGTATAATCCATTTTCTTATATTTTCAAACCAGAGAAACACATGAATGCCATTGCCATCAAACCAACGGTGATGAAGGTGATGCCTAATCCTTGGAAAGGTTTCGGCACGATGGTGTAGGCCATCTTTTCACGAATTGCGGCCAGACCGACAATGGCTAAGAGCCATCCGATGCCTGAACCAAAGGCATAAACAAGAGCATCGCCGATGCCACCAATATACTGAGAACTGGTAGGAGCCATCTCGATGCGCTGCTGCATGAAGAGGGATGCACCCATAATGGCACAATTGACGGCTATCAAAGGCAGAAATATTCCCAATGCACTATAGAGTGAAGGAGAGAAGCGCTCTACCAACATTTCTACTAACTGAGTGATACCGGCAATGACAGCGATGAAGAGGATGAACGAAAGATATGAAAGGTCATATCCGCCGATACCTCCGCTGAGCACTTTTACCTGAAGCAGGTAATTGATGGGCACTGTTACCATCAACACAAAGATGACGGCTACGCCCAGACCAAATGAGGTTTTTACATTCTTAGATACGGCCAAATAGGAACACATGCCCAAAAATGACGCGAATATCATGTTGTCCACAAAGATGGACCTTATAAATAAACTTAATGTCTGCTCCATAGTTACTTTTCTTAGATGTCCTTATTCTTATTCAGATAACGATGAAGGGCTATGAGGCAACCCAAGATGATCAAGGCCATGGCGGGCATGGTCATCATTCCGTTGTCGACATATCCCCAGGAATAAACACAGTCGGGTATAATCTTTACACCAAAGAGGCAACCGCTTCCGAACAATTCGCGAACGAAACCCACGGAAATAAGGAAGGCGGCATAACCTAATCCATTGCCAATACCATCGAGGAAACTGCTCCAAGGACCGTTCATCATAGCGAAAGCCTCAAGGCGTCCCATCAGGATACAATTGGTAATGATCAATCCGACATAAACCGACAACTGCACACTCACGTCGTAAGCGACAGCTTTCAAGAGGATGCTGACGATTGTTACAAGGGCCGCTACGACCACCAACTGAATGATGATACGTATACGATTGGGAATGGTTTTGCGAATCAGCGAGATGATGACATTGCTGAGGGCTACGATACAAGTCACGCAGAAGCTCATCACGATGGCCGGCTTCAACTGCGATGTTACTGCAAGGGCAGAACAGATACCCAAGACTTGGGCTGCGATAGGATTGTTGAAATTAAGGGCGTTGAAAAAAGCTTCCCGATTATCTTTTGAAAACATTTTGCTCATACTTACTTCTCATCAAATTTCAGATAATTCTTATAATTACTCAAACAGTCATGAAGCATATCGCTTACGCCGTTGCAAGTGAGGGTGGCACCGGTGATGCCGTCGCACTCAACCGCAGTATCCTGCACACGACCACTTTTGACAACGGTAAGGTCGATATCCTGCGACCCATCTTTGGAAATCACCTTGCCTACGAACTGATTCTGGAAAGCCAACTCCGTAATGCGGGCGCCCAAACCGGCCGTTTCACTTTGGTGAGAGAAATAGGTCCCATAAACTGTGCGCAAATCACTATTGAGCGCAATATATCCCCAGATACTTCCCCAGAGTCCCTTACCAATTAAGGGAAAGACGAACTTCTTGCCATCTTTGCCGGGCGAAACCTGACAAACGTAGATGGGCAACTTCTCGGGGGAGATTTCCTTCATTGAAAGTGCAAAGCCGTCTTTGTCGTGATTGTTACCTTCGGCTACTACCTGGCCGTTAACGTCGACAATCATATCCTGAAGGACCAACTCTTCGTACTTTGATTCCACATCACTATTGGGCACGTCGCGAACGTTGAGCGAAGCGAGGATTTGCTTTTTCTTGTCAATGCGTTCATTGGCCAACGACTGCGGCTCAAGTACTTTCGAGACGAATGCCAACAGGAAAGCTACCACGATCACAACCAATGAGGCATATACAATGGTGTAGGTATTATTGTTTGTATTCATACTCTTTCTCCTTATATTACTTTTTAATTGTACGTTTGGCACGCATGCTGATGTTGTGATCTACAACAAAGTAGTCAATCAGTGCTGCAAAAATATTCATCAACAAAATGGCCAACATCATACCCTCGGGATAACCCGGATTGAGCACACGGATGAGGATGGCAAAGAATCCGATGAGGAAGCCATAGATGTATTTTCCGGTCTCGGTACGCGCACTGGTAACCGGATCGGTAGCCATAAAGACGGCACCAAAGCAGAAACCACCCAAGAAAAGATGCTCATACCAGGTAATCGGAGTCATATCCAACACAGAAAAAGCCCAAGCTGTCAGAGCGCCTCCTACGAATACACTCAACATCGTTTTCCAACTAGCAATACCCGTCCACAGCAAGATGACAGCACCAATTGCAATGGCAATGACGCTGGTTTCACCCACACTACCGGGAATTAAGCCCACTACCATATCTTGCAATGAAGTAGTGATGTCGCTTCCGCCACCTACAACGCCTAACGGAGTGGCCTGCGTATAGGTATCGGGCAACGTATTACCCAAACCAAAGATTTGATTGTTGGCAATCCAAACAGCATCACCCGACATTTTGGTAGGATAAGAAAAGAACAGGAAAGCACGGGCAGCCAATGCCACATTGAAGATATTCATGCCCGTACCGCCAAAGAGTTCCTTGACAAGGATGACACTAAAGGCAATTGCAATGGCCATCATCCAAAGAGGACAGTTAATGGGGAGAATCAAAGGCATCATTAATCCGGTCACCAAATAACCTTCTTGAATTTCTTCATGCTTCACTTGGGCAAAGATGAACTCTATACCCAATCCTACCAAATAGGAAACCACAATCTTGGGCAACAGCTGCAGGAAACCATAGGCAAACATTTCTATGAAAGAACCCTCTACGCCGGCAGCCAGATAATTCTGATAACCGATATTGTACATACCAAAGAGCAAAGCCGGGATCAAAGCGATCACCACCATCGACATGATTCTCTTAGAATCAATGGAATCGTGGATGCTGACGCCATTCGATGCCGTACTATTGGGTATCAGCAGGAAGGTCTCCATACCTTCAAACACAGAATGAAGGGATTGCAACTTTCCTCCCTCCTCAAAATTGGGACGGATTTTATCAAAATATTTCTTTATAATATTACTCATACTTCTCTACGCTTTAAGACATTTCTTTACGGAGCATATCCAACCCTTCGCGAACGATGCGTTGCAATTCCAATTTAGAAGAATCAACAAATTCAGCCACTGCAAAGTCTTCGGGAGCCACTTCATAAATACCCAATTGCTCCATCCGATCGATATCACCTACCAAAATGGCTTTGATCAGATACCCGGCAAAGATATCCATCGGGAAGACGCGATCGTATTCGCCACTCATAATGATATGACGCTGTCCGCCTTTGATGCGAGCATCCAAATCATAAGATTTCTTACCTTGAAGCCAACTAAAATAAGAACGATTCACAGAAAATTGATTGAAACGCGGGCGAATCCATCCAAGTACCTCATCAATATCGTCACCTTCAGGTATTACGCACACCTCGGTAACCTTTGCACCCAAATAACCATCGATGTTAGTTTTGCTTCCCACCAAAGGATTTCCGTTGATGATGCGAACGTGATCTTGTTTCTTTAGATTCCCAGCCAACAAATCCTTGACAGCTATACCAATGGGCGTATCCACATATACCGGCTCCTTCACCTCCGAACCAGCCACGGCAATAGTACGAGTCAAGTCCACCTTTCCGGTCAAAACGACTCTACCAATAAAGATGACCTCTTCAGCACCAATGGTCCAAACCACCTCTCCTTTGTTCACCGGAGAAAGGTGATTAATCTGCACACCGACATTACCTGAAGGATTCGGTCCATCAAAGATGGTGACTTCAACATCCTTTGAAACAGAATCGAAAAGACCTTTTTGTTCAGGAGAAATACCCAAATAGACTTTTGCTATCTTAGATAAAGCTTCCAAGCCCTTTAGGAAACACGTTTCCTGTCCTTTCACTACAAAGCTAAAGTCAGCACTGAGCGGCATCTTACTGAAGGCTGATACAAATATAGCCTTGGGTTCATCAGTCGGTACAGCCGTAACATCATAGGGACGCATTTTCATGAAGGCAAACATACCGGTTTCCAATAAGAATGCTTTTACGGAAGCCGCATCCATGTCTTGTACACTTTTCTTACCAAAATCTTTGGCTTCCTGTTTCCCATCAGATACTATTTCAATGCTCAGCACCTTACGTCTCTCACCTCGATTGATGCGTTCAATGACACCACTCACCGGAGAAACCACTTTTAATTCCTCATTCTGCTTACTAACAAAGAGAGCATCACCCACCAGGACTTTATCACCCTCATGAACTGTCACTTTGGGTTTGATTCCATAGAAATCATCCGGGACAACGGCAAACACCTTTTGTGTAGTAGGCTTTTTCTTGACAGGATTGGCTACACCCTTCAAGCGGATATCCAATCCTTTACGAAGTTTGATTTCTTTTGCCATAGGCATATTGGCGATTTGTTTTACTATATTTTCCTGCAAAGTTAACAAATATTTAGTTCATTTCCTTATCTATCGCAGAATAAAAGCCTTTCAAAGAATATAGTTTGAGCTTCTTTGCCAAAAAAAGTTCAAACGACATGACACAATGATATATCACCCCACCCTATTTTTGGGAAAAAGGCTGCACTGAAAAAATCAGTACAGCCTATTATGAATATTAAAAGTTCTAATGATTACTTAGATTCGCCAAGTTCTACAGCAAACGCCAAGTTGCGACCACTCTGCGATTTTGCACGAATGAGCAGAACTCTATCAGTACTCATATTAGCGACTTTCACAATTTCCTGGAACTCTTCAACGGTATTTACCTTCTTGTTATTGACTTCAAGAATAATGACACCTTTCGTGACACCGGCATCCTTCATCTTGCCATTGGTAACAGCGCTAACAAGTAGACCACCATTAAGGGCCAACTCACGCTTCATCTCTGCCGGCACCGGTTTAAGAACCACACCTAAGCTATTCGGATAAACTTCGGTTACCTTTTCGGTTGTACCTTGTTCATTACGCAAGGTTAAGGTCTTTTTGTTGGATTTCTTGTTACGCACATAGGTAATCGTCACTTTGTCACCCAGCTTATGTTTGATGAGTTCTTCCTGAAGTTCTGCCATCTTGGTAACCTTTACTGCATCAACAGCCGTGATAACATCACCCGGTTCTATGCCAGCCTCAGAAGCAGCACCGTCAGCGGGTACTTCATTAACATATACACCTTCATTGACACCTAGATCAACTTCTTTACCTTTGTCTTTTTCAACGTCAATATAATTAATAACGTCAGTTCCTACAATACCGATAACAGCACGTTGAACGGTACCATAAGCCTTTAAGTCAGATACAACCTTATTCATAATGGTAGTTGGAATGGCAAAGCCATAACCTGAATAAGAACCCGTTTGTGAATAAAGCATAGCGTTAATACCCACTAATTCACCCTTAGCATTCACCAAAGCACCACCCGAATTACCTTGATTGATGGCTGCATCGGTCTGGATGAATGACTCTACACCATTGGCGTACAGACTGCGTGCTTTAGCACTAACGATACCAGCAGTAACCGTACTGGTCAGATTAAACGGATTACCTACAGCCAACACCCATTCACCCAATTTCAATTTATCACTATCGCCAATGGAAATTGCCGGTAGATTGTTGGCTTCGATCTTAACGAGAGCCAAATCAGAATTCTTATCGGTACCGATGATACGGCCCTTGAACTCACGATTGTCGTTAAGTTTCACCGTGATTTCATCGGCTTTCTCCACTACATGATTATTGGTAACGATATATCCATCGGAAGAAATGATGACGCCTGAGCCAGAACCTTTTCTGACGCGAGGTTGCTGACGACTGCCACCATTACCAAAAAAGTCACCAAAGAAATCATCCCAAGGAGAACGAGATTCAACGCTCTGCTGAATTTGAGTATTTTGGGTAACCTTAATATATACCACACTATTGACCGCACTCTCAGCAGCTCCCGTCAAATCAACTAAACCTGACGGTGCATTAACGGAACTGTTTTTCGGAACATTAACCTCAACCGGCGCATTAGCGCGCATCTCGCTGATACCGACAAACAAAGCTGCGACACTCAGTCCAAAACAAGCCACATGGGCCGCGATGTTTAATTTCATCTTTGTCATTGCATTCATTATATTATGATCTAAAACAATTGTTGCAAAAGTAAGACGTATCCACCAAACTGCCAATCAAGGAAGCAGTAAAAAAGCATAGAATTGCTTTCAATTTATTAAACTACCAGCATCATTAACAGTGGTTAATCCTATCTTCATCTACAAATCTTCTCTCAATAGCCCATTATATACAAAAATCGTGCCAAACTTAAAATAGCTTCACACATCAGAGACTTTTGTAAACTCGAGCATATTCACTAACAACGACTGAAGGCATAAATCTGGTGACATTTTTCAGTCCTTTCGCCACCAAATCGCCATAGTAATCCTTGTCAGACAATAATTTGAGAATGGCTTTTCTGATTTCTTCCACACTCTCGGGATGATCAACATAGCAAGCTCCCGATCCGGCTACTCCTTTGAGAGGTTCTATACGTGAAGTAATAACCGGACGCCCCGTTGCCTGAGCCTCTAACACGGGCATACCAAAACCTTCGTAAACAGAACAAAACAGCACAATATCCGACTGCACATATAAATTATAGATTTCAACATCACTGAGATTTTTGAACTGACGATATTTAGCACCAGTTTCTTCTAACGCTCTACTTATAGAGAGTGAAACAGGACCCACAATATCTATTACGCAAGGAATATTCTCGAGTGCTCTCACTTCACGTTCCACATTCTTATTCCAACCCGTACCAACTATTAGGAAATGAGGCAACTCTGTCGGATGACTCTTCGGCTGAGGATGGAAAATACTAACATCAATAGCATCAGGAATAACGTCCAGATCTTTTCGCTTTGTGAAACGTTGCACAGAACGACGAGTATTATCTGAAATACATACCACTCTATCAGCCAACATTAATGGGAGCTTGAAATAAAACCATTTAAAAAACAAACGTCGGAAAAAGCCATGTTGATTATCGTAGCTGACAGTATCATGAATTGTCAGTACAGACTTACACCCTAAGAGAGAAAGAACAATGTAATGACAATCACCCGTTATATGATTGATTCCTTCACGCTCTCGATGACGATAAGCAAACAGCATGTTGCGAAAAATAGCCAAAAAGCCGTTAACGTGAAAAGGCATCGTAACCTTAGATACATCATCTGTGCGCATAAAGGCATCAACAAATATCTGCGACACTTTTGCAATACTGAAACCGCCGTCAGGATGACGAAAAAAATAGGTAATCTTCATACCACGTTCAATTTATTCAAAGAGTACACAACGATAGGGATTAAATATATCCTCTCCGTTTACTTCTACATAAGTATTGATAGCCTTTAACATAATCATGAAACCATAAACCACAAAACCGGCAAAACATATTTTGCGAGTCTCATTATCTTTAAAAACAAATAGTATCATTGGCATAATCATGATCTCAAATAAATTTAGCGACAAAATGCCACGAGCAACAATCACCTGTAACGGTGTGTTGTTAAACAAAAGATACAAGCACAAAGCAATAAAATACAAATTGAAAAAGAGTGCAAAATTCTCTACTTTTTTGAAGGCATCATAATAAATCAACACTATCACAATCCATATCATACGTTTCATGATACCCATCAATTGCGATGCCATGGAGATGGACTCATTACCTAGATAATTATAGGTATCCATTTTATCGCCCATATCACTCCCTGCAATATAAAACAATTCCAACGGTAGCATTCGGATGATACCCGACATCGAAATCAAGAAAAATACAGCCAGCACCACTATATAAATAATACGTTTAAATGGTTTGGTCAGAAAATAAGCCATGGCAAAGATGATTGCCGAGTTATGAAACAACATCCCAATAATCATGCAAGCGATAAAGGGATACAATTGCCTTTCAATAATAAATCTAATGGAAAAGAAAGCAATTGCCAACGTAATATATTGGCGATTCATACCCAAATAGCCCAACATCAGTGCATAAAATAAGGCGAGGCTCAATAATGGATAAGCAGCATATTTCTTTAACGTAATTCCTATTAAGGTATAGACACAAGCCGCATGCAACAACAAGTAAACGGTATAGTCATCTGTAAGATATCTGACCAACACATTGGAAAAGACATAACCTTTCTCAAAATAAATATTATCGAGATTAAGTTGAAGACATCCGACAAAAAAACGATAATAGTTGGTCCAGTCAGTAGCCGTTTCCCACCTCAGCCCATCATGAAGTACCAACCAACACAAGGCCAGTACAAGTAGTCTTGTGATGTATTTTTTATTGTCTGAATAGACATTATAAAAACCTAAGACATACAGCGCGATGAGTGTGATGTAGTAAATCATAACTCAACGTTTCAAACCGTTTGTGAAGTCTTCTCAGGGTTGAAAGGTTCGTCAGAATGCTTTTCGACAACATTCTGTTTATCTTTTTCCTTTCGGAAGTACAAGTAACCTGACACAATAACCACAGAAAGAAAAAGATGAATCAAAATGGTCTTTACACGTTTAGGTCCGGCGGGAAGAAGTGGCACGGTAGCAGCTTCAATAGTAGTAAAAGCCGGTGTACACTCCTGAACTTTGGCTTGCGAAATCTGAAGCTGCTGCATTACTTGTGAATAAACATTATAAGCCAACTGCATTTCATTCTCCAAATTGGTTAGTTCAGTTTTATAAGTAACCATGTACAATTCGTTATGAGTGTCGGCATAACTTGTATAACGCATACGTGTCTCATCATACTTCATTTTAGCCTCTGCCAATAGTTTTTCAGAATATGCCACATCAACTCTTGCCTTATTGGTTCGATATTGCGTAATGAAATTCTGCAAACGGCTCATCACCGAATCAGCCAATAAAGCTGATACCACAGGATCTTGGGCAGTAGTCTGAATAGTGATTACATCAGTATGTTTATCAACCGTACAATTGATGGCACCTCCTATCATTTGGGCTATACCGTCTTCCAAAAGAGAAAGATGAAAGGGATTTACACCGGTTTTTCCGGGTGCACCATTAACCAAAGATGGATCAGGTTTGCGTAAACTACCAAGCCAATTAATAACAGCATTAATTGGATATTGCCAAAAAGGTATTTTCTGATGTCCTAAATAATATTCGTAGAGCGTAAAGGATTCATCACTGCCTTTAGCATGTAATTTAATGTCGAAAAGAGAAACCAAAAAAGATTTTGATTTAAACAAGTCTGGATAGAGTTCCGGATAGATGGCATCATCACCCGAAGAGCTACTTCCTAACTTTATGTTAGCCAAAGAAGCCAAAGAGCCAAGCATACCACTACCCCCAGATGACTCTTCAGGAGCTAATTTCACCTGTGTAGTATAGAAACGAGGCAAACTGAATACATAGATACTGGAAAAAACGAAAACCACTAAACCGACTTTCAGATAAAGCTTCTTGAAAGTCATAAAATATTTGTAGTATTCTACAAAATCAATTTGATGCTTGATTTGAGGTACCTTATGAATCTCTCCCATTACAACCAAAAATTAAATTCAGTTACAATAACACGGCAATAATTGAAGCTAACGAAGCAGTCATTGTACCAAGGCTCATTACCTCACCCAGCGACATTCGCGACCTCTTGCGTTTGGAAGGAATTACAATATCGCAACCGGGCTGGATATCGGCAGCCGACCTCACCTGTGTCACAGTACCATTCATATTGATGGCAAAAACATGATTGGTCTTGGCATTTAAGCCATAACCACCGGCCTTATTGACATAATAAGCCAACTTTGCTCCCTTCTTGTATGCCACCGTGGTTGGATACATTACTTCTCCGTTTAAAGTAACCGTATTATTATATTGAGGAACGATAATGCGATCACCTTCTTTAAGAACTAAATCCCATTCATCATCACCAGGATGAGAAAGGGCCATATCCAAATTAATTCCCACGGGTCTCGTATCACTCAATTCTATTTTATTAATATCAATGGAGTCACTACCGGCTACAATTTTCAACAAAGATTGCTGCTTAATCTTTTCATCGGGAGTAAGTTTGCGTTCTAATCGAGCCCCCTTGGCATAAGCTTCAGGAGTTAGACCGCCACATTTTTTTATCGCGTCACTCAGACGTTCTCCCTTTTTTGTAAGAGTATATTCACCGGAGAAACAAACCTCACCGTCAATCCGAATATGCTGCTGTTCCACATAGTTAGGACTTCTACGCACGTAAACTTCATCATAGGGTTGGAGCACAAAACTCGAATCACCATCTACCATTAAGCCCTCTTTAAGAGAGAAAGTAAAGGTGCGCGCGATAGTTTCCATTGTACTGATGGATTGATTGTCACGAATGCGACGAGACACATCTACCTTCACTAACGAAGCAGCTTCTTTTAGGCCGCCGGCTTGAATAATGAAGTCTTCTATAGTTGTATTCTCAGAGAAATCATATACTCCAGGATAATTTACTTCTCCAAAAATAGAGAGTGTCTGTTCTGAACGCAGTTCATTCTTATCAAGCACATAGATCACGTCTTCATTTTGCAAGGCTACGTCAGGAACCTCATTATCAATAATTCCTTTAATATTCAAGGATATTGTAGTCATTGATTTATCCTCCTTCTTGCGATGGAGTACAGCCCGATTGGTAAAAGCTTCAGGCATGAGACCAGCATTGTTTACCAAATCGCGCACAGTCTTAATATTACCTATTTCATACATTCCCGGACGATTGACAGCCCCTTTAATCATGACCATATTATCAAATTTAAGTATGGCAGAATCAACCGACACGGAATCTCCGTCATTCACTTTAAAATTCGGTCTCTCAAATTCGCCAATAGTAAACATTGAATAACGGTCGCCATTCTTCCGAATCAAACGAATAAAGTCACGATAGGCATCCCCGGAAAACCCTCCGGCATATTGCAACAACGTCTCAACGCTCTCATCTTTTTTCATTTCATAATACATGGGACGTTTCACTTTTCCTGCAATATTTACTAAGCAGTCATACGTACCAACAACTATTACATCATTGTCAGCTAAGCGCACATTGCCCGATAGTTTTCCGTTGAGGATATAATCGTAAACGTCAACAGTTGCTATCTCGCGATTATTGCGAAAGACCTTGACATTTCTTAATGTACCAACCTCGGTTACACCTCCGGCCATGTAAAGGGCATGAAACACTGAAGCGAAAGCAGAAAGAGTATAGGTTCCGGGTACCATCACGGAACCCATCACCTGAATAGTGATCGTTTTAGTTTGTCCGACGGTAAGTCTGATTTGCGAATCTCCAAATTGCTGCCCCAATGTACTACGCAAACGCGCCGTTGCCTGAGCAACGGTTAGTCCGGCGACCTGTACAGGACCAAAATTCTCTATATCAACTGTTCCTTCCGGCGAAATCACCGAAGAGAAGTTTTTTTGAGAGGCACCGAAAATGTCAATAAACACATTATCGCCGGCACCAAGTTGATAATCTGTCGGTGTCGGAATATTCATACCCGACTCAAAAGTCAATTTCTTATTATTGAAGATATCGTGACCGAAAATAATCTTTTTACCCAACTTCTCTTCATCGTATTCGCCATAAACAGACATTGAGTCCGGAAACAAAAACTCAAGAGAATTGGTATAATCTCTCAATTGACGCTTCTCGAACTCACTATATTCTTCATCCGTAAAATCTTCTTTCTTATATTGTCGTTTACGAATATTTTGAGGTTGTTTCTGTTTCTTATCACGAACATCACCATTATTCTTGCGCAAACGATCTTGTCCTGTTACACTCCTTACATTGGGTAAATCCGATTGACTTTCCTTCAGATATTTGTCACGCACCCTTTTGATTTGCTCCATCTGAACACCTCTCTGAACTAATTTCACAGCTATTTGCTGTTGAGAAGTACCCTTATCTTTTTCTTTAACAATAAACTCATAGACTTCGTTGTCAGTCATACCGGTTGTCTGCGCCAAAACCGCGCCAGAAGGAATCAACCATAAAAAGAGAACAAGACTTATATGTAATAGAAAGATTCTTTTCATTGATCAGAACTTTTTACCAAATAAAATAGAAGTAGCAGTTTCAAGAATAATCTTAAAATCCATTGTCAGGCTCCTATTTTCTAAATAGTATAAATCACGATCTAAACGCTTGAGCATTTTTTCCATCGTGTCAGTATATCCATTGTGCAAAGTGGCCTCTGAGGTGACACCTGGGCGCAATTCATAAAGGTACTGATATCTGGAATCATACTTCATGATTTTGTCGATAAAGAATTTACGCTCCGGGCGCGGACCAACCATCGTCATATCACCTTTTAAGACATTCCACAACTGAGGCAATTCATCAAGATGATGCTCACGCAAGATACGCCCAACGGGAGTGAGACGGGAATCTTGTACTGAAGCTAATTGCGGGCCATCGGGCTCGGCTTGCTCTTCCATCGTACGGAATTTATAAATCGTAAAGGGTTTCCCTTTATAACCGATTCTTTCCTGACAAAAGATAACACATCCGTCACCCTGACATTTCAATAATATATATACAAGGAGAAATACCGGAGAAAGCACAATCAACCCTATGGATGACACTACTATATCGGTAAAACGCTTAATGAATAACTGCCAAGGCTTCATCGCGTCCAACTTGGTATCTATATTTTCTACTCTATTGAATATTGTTCTATATACGTCTCTGTACAACATAGTCACATTTTGATTACCGTACAATATATTAACCTTGATTCGGCTTAAATATTGCAAAGTTACCAATATTTTTTTGTCTTTTCCAACTTTTCTTATCCAAAGAAGAGGCAAGTCACAATCGAAGACAAATCAATCATGAAGAGATGGGCTCATACACAAATGTTAACGATTGAATTTTGTCACAAGCACTTTTCTTTGTACTTTTGCATCACTTTATGTATTTGGGCTAGCATGGATTTGACAGCAAGCTGAACAGATATGTAAGCATGCAGTGCTTTGATTTTTGGCACTATAATCCTAAATTTCAAAAATTTATTTGGCGAAAATAACTTCGCTCTCGCTGCTTAAGTCGAAGTATAGTAGACTTGCTTTATCTCAGCACAAGGTGCAGAGACGAGACATCGCACAACCGCTGTTGTTCCGAAGCTGTTGAGTTTGCGGTGTAAGAAATCGGAAATAGTCGGCATCGGCCTCGCAATGCAGATGAAGTTCTTAGAGGATATGTGACAGGTATAAGTGGTCTTGTCCTTCCCCTGTTGCAGACAATTCATGACAGGAATAAGCATGTAGAAAGCATCTCTTTTCCTTGTTTGGACGGGAGTTCGATTCTCCCCTAGTCCACTCCACAAATTGTTTGAAACTGTGTCGCAATTTAATTTTGTGACACAGTTTCTGCTTCTATCTCATCCTATATTATAATATCTCGGACTCACATCCCTTTAACCCAAATCGGTCATTAGCGTTATGATGATAACAACTCTTGTTTTTGTTCA
>CALZOH010000051.1 GCA_945827465.1 uncultured Prevotellaceae bacterium | reverse complement strand
CTGAGGTTAATATAATAAAGGAAATGGTCTTGACACAGTTCAACTTACACTACCATTGAAGTTAGTTCAAGGGGCTTTTGCACGGGTACAAAAGGGCTTTGAACGATGTAAAAATGGTCTTGTACAGTGAACAATTTGGGCTTGAAGTTACTTCAAGTCGTTTTTGCACAGTGTACAATTTGGGCTTGAAGTTACTTCAAACGGATTTGCGCACTTTGTGACTATGACTAAATTACTTCACAGATATTTGTTTATTTACTACTTTGCTTTACAGATAATTTGTTTGTCTTCTATTTTATTTCACAGATCACGTATCGTTTTCCTAAGATGCTTTACACCCACCAAGCTCTTGTAGATGGAAGACACTTCGTGATCATAGACTGTTGAATTTAACCCAAATCGGTCATTAGACTATTATGCGCAAACAAACTTTCTTTTTGTCATCTGCCTTTCCGTTTTTCGGTTGCAATGGAACCCCATTGCGCCCTCAAAACGTAGAGACATCTGAACAAAAACAAGAGTTGTTATCATCATAACGCTAATGACCGATTCAGGTTTAAAACACCATTGATTACTTCTAAATAGAAGAAACGCTTACGCAGAAAACAAAAATTCCAAAAACAAATACAAACATTCGGATAAATGAGTAAATTTGCACGGTATCGCATCTATGCGAAACTACATAACTCAATACAATCATATCATCATGAAGAATTATCCTAAGATTGGGATTCGTCCCACCATTGACGGACGCCAGGGCGGCGTTCGCGAAAGTTTGGAAGAAAAAACAATGGCATTAGCTAAAGCAGTTGCGAACCTCATTAGCAGCAACCTTCACAACGGCGACGGCAGTCCCGTAGAATGCATTATTGCCGACGGCACTATCGGCCGCGTAGCTGAAAGTGCAGCTTGCGCCGAAAAATTTGAACGCGAAGGCGTCGGAGCCACCATCACAGTGACCTCATGCTGGTGCTATGGTGCAGAAACCATGGACATGAATCCCTATTATCCTAAAGCCGTTTGGGGATTCAATGGAACAGAACGTCCCGGTGCTGTATATTTAGCAGCCGTATTGGCCGGACACGCACAAAAAGGGCTCCCCGCTTTTGGCATTTATGGACACGATGTTCAGGATTTGGAAGACAACACCATTCCGGCTGATGTAGCCGAAAAGCTGCTTCGTTTTGCACGTGCCGCACAAGCAGTAGCCACCATGAGAGGTAAATCTTACCTGTCAATGGGTAGTGTTTCAATGGGTATCGCAGGTTCTATCGTTAATCCCGACTTTTTCCAAGAGTATTTGGGCATGCGCAATGAATCTGTCGACCTGACAGAAATCATCCGCCGCATGACAGAAGGCATCTACGACAAAGAAGAATACGAAAAGGCGATGGCCTGGACCAAAGAACACTGCAAGGTGAACGAAGGAGAAGACTTCAAAAACCGTCCTGAAAAGCGGAAGACCCGTGCCGAAAAAGATGCCGATTGGGAATTTATTGTTAAGATGACCATCATCATGCGTGACTTGATGCAAGGAAATCCCAAACTGAAAGAAATGGGATTCAAGGAAGAAGCATTAGGACACAACGCTATTGCCGCCGGATTCCAAGGTCAACGCCAATGGACAGATTTTTATCCGAACGGAGACTACAGTGAGGCGCTACTGAACACCTCTTTCGATTGGAACGGCATACGCGAAGCCTTTGTACTGGCTACGGAGAACGATGCCTGCAACGGTATCGCCATGCTTTTTGGACACTTGCTCACCAATCGCGGACAAATATTCTCAGACGTACGTACTTATTGGAGCCCTGAAGCCGTTAAGCGCGTTACAGGAAAAGAACTTACCGGCCGAGCTGCAGGAGGTATTATCCATCTCATCAACTCTGGAGCAACCACTCTTGACGGAACCGGACAAGCATGCGATGCCGATGGCAATCCGTGCATGAAGGAGCCTTGGAATCTGACAGAACAAGAGGTTGACAACTGTCTGAAAGCTACTACATGGTATCCGGCCGACCGCGACTATTTCAGAGGTGGCGGTTTCTCATCCAACTTCTTGACGAAAGGCGGTATGCCTGTCACCATGATGCGCTTGAACCTTGTTAAAGGTTTAGGCCCAGTACTGCAATTGGCAGAAGGATGGACGGTTGATATCGATCCCGAGATTCACGAGAAACTCAATATGAGAACCGACCCCACATGGCCTACCACTTGGTTTGTACCACGTCTGTGCGACAAACCGGCATTCAAAGATGTTTACTCTGTAATGAACAACTGGGGTGCCAATCACGGTGCCATCAGCTACGGACACATCGGCAAAGATCTCATCACACTCGCTTCTATGCTGCGCATCCCCGTTTGCATGCACAACCTGGAAGACGAAGACCTATTCCGTCCGGCTGCCTGGA
Organism: uncultured Prevotellaceae bacterium; assembly: GCA_945827465.1. GTDB lineage: Bacteria > Bacteroidota > Bacteroidia > Bacteroidales > Bacteroidaceae > UBA6382. The sequence goes on along the minus strand of CALZOH010000051.1, from coordinate 13,343 downwards.
ATGCATTCGGCATGGATAAGGAAGGTGCCGATTATCGCGCTTGTGCCACTTATGGTCCAATCTATAAATGATCTTATGTACTGCGGCTCGCAGCTTAGTCTCTGCGAGCCGCAGTATTTATTTTTCCCAATATTCTTGAAACGCAGATTTTCCTGCCCATAAACAACCACCAAACTAATGAATAAAACCAAGCAATCTATACTTCACAAAGATGGCGTGAGTTATATCCTCCCATTCATTTTAGTGACATCATGTTTTGCCCTATGGGGATTTGCCAACGACATTACCAACCCCATGGTTAAAGCCTTCTCCAAGATCTTCCGAATGAGCGTAACCGACGGAGCCTTGGTACAGGTAGCTTTCTATGGGGGATACTTCGCCATGGCATTTCCAGCTGCCATTTTCATTCGGAAATATTCCTACAAGGCAGGCATTTTACTTGGATTAGGACTATATGCTTCGGGTGCCTTTCTATTCTATCCGGCCATGTTGTCGGGAAGTTACTACCCTTTTCTATTAGCCTATTTCATCCTCACCTGCGGCCTGTCGTTCCTCGAAACAAGTTCCAATCCCTACATTTTGTCAATGGGCACAGAAGAAACATCTACCCGACGACTCAATTTGGCCCAATCGTTCAATCCGATGGGGTCGCTTTTAGGCATGTGGGTTGCCATGAACTTTATTCAAGCCAAACTCAACCCGATGGACACGGCCCAGCGCGCAACACTTTCTGAAAGTGAATTTGGGGCCGTTCGCGACGCTGACCTATCGGTGCTCATCACCCCCTATTTAATTATTGGTGCCATCATTGCTGCCATGATCATCATCATCCGCTTAACGCGTATGCCACGCAATGGAGATCAAAATCAAAACATTAACTTCATTCCTACTCTGAAGCGAATCTTTTCCATTCCGCGTTACCGCGAAGGAGTAATTGCCCAGTTCTTTTATGTAGGTGTACAGATTATGTGCTGGACTTTCATTATTCAGTATGGTACGCGCATCTTTATGGCTGAAGGCATGAGCGAACAAGAAGCCGAAGTGCTTTCACAGCAATACAACATCATTGCGATGGTATTATTTTGCATCAGCCGATTTGTATGCACGTTTATCTTGCGTTTCATTAACCCAGGCAGACTTTTGGCACTGCTTGCCATTGCCGGTGGAATCTTCACTTTGGGCGTTATCACATTCCAGGATGTCAAAGGTATGTATTGTCTCGTTGCCGTTTCATGCTGCATGTCTCTGATGTTCCCCACCATCTACGGAATAGCCCTCAAGGGAATGGGCGATGACGCCAAGTTTGGTGCTGCAGGACTCATTATGGCCATTTTGGGCGGAAGTGTTTTACCACCGCTTCAAGCACGTATCATTGACTGCGGCACATTGCTGAATATGCCGGCAGTCAACTTGTCATTCGTATTACCGCTCATCTGCTTTGTGGTTATCACGATTTACGGATTCCGTAGTCTCAAAGGATAAACTCATTGATTTACTTTTTCATCTGTAGCAATATCTTTCATACAGTATGGACTTCGCTACAGATGAAAAAGTATTTTTAAACCATCACCTGTAACTGAGAATCGGCCCGCTATTACGCTTTTCCTTTAAGTCCGGAATTAATCCTTGGAAATTCATTAAAGGCGTTAAAATTCATCACTGTTACGCCAACTACTTTCACATTCAAAAAAAAACAGTAACTTTGCGTGCCAAACTACGTAAATCATCATTTTATAAAATGCAAACATACAAAACCGTAAACAACATTGTCGGATGGGTAGTCTTCATGATTGCAGCTTTTGTATATTGCTCAACCATTGAACCCACCGCCAGTTTTTGGGATTGCCCGGAGTTTATCACCACAGCTTATAAATTTGAAGTAGGGCATCCACCCGGCGCACCTTTTTTCATGATTTTTGCCAATCTGTTTACACAGTTTGTCAGCAACCCTTCTGATGTAGCCATGATGGTTAATATCATGTCTGCTCTGTTGAGTGCAGCCTGCATCTTGTTTCTGTTTTGGACCATTACACATCTCACACGTAAACTCATCTGTAAAAACGGCGAAGTAGAAAGCCGCGCCCAACTCATTACCGTTATCGGTGCCGGAGTTGTGGGAGCCTTGGCTTACACCTTCAGTGACACTTTTTGGTTTAGTGCAGTCGAAGGAGAAGTCTATGCTTTCTCGTCAATGTTTACAGCATTGGTATTCTGGCTCATCTTAAAGTGGGAAGACAATGCTGACAAGCCTCATAGCGACCGTTACTTGGTTCTGATTGCCTATCTGATGGGACTGTCCATCGGCGTTCACTTGCTGAACTTGCTGTGCATCCCGGCCATTGTACTTGTCTACTATTACCACAAAGCTGGAGAGAAGAGCAATTTAAAAGGTTCGCTTTGGGTGCTCTTGCTCAGTTTTGTCATTGTGGCTGCTATCCTCTACGGCGTTGTTCCCGGTATTGTAAAAGTAGCTGGATGGTTTGAATTACTTCTTGTAAATACTCTCGGCTTCTCTTTCAATACGGGAGTCATTATCTATCTGATTATTCTTATCTCCATCGTTTTGTGGAGCATTTATGAAAGCTACACGGCCCGCAGTCGCAAATGGATGAACATTTCCTTCATGGCTTCCATTGCAGCCTTAGGTATCCCTTTCATAGGAACTGGCGTTACTTGCGTTGTTATCGGTGTTATCGTATTGATTGCACTCTTCATTTTACTTTTCAAAGTAGAACGGTTGCAGAAGATGGTTCACATGCCACGCCTTCTCAACACGACATTGCTTTGCTGTTTGATGCTGATGATTGGCTATAGTTCGTATGCCATTATCGTTATTCGCTCCACAGCCAACCCTCCCATGGACCAGAACTCACCTGAGGATATTTTTACCTTAGGCGAATACCTTAACCGCGACCAATATGGTTCTACACCGCTTCTTTACGGACCGGCATACACTTCACAAGTAAAAACCGAACGTCAAGGCGATTATTTAGTACCGGTTCGCGAAAAAGGAGCGCCCATTTATCAGCGTAAAGAGAAAAAAGACGCTTCTGAAGCCGACAAATATGAGAACGTAGGCAACAAGGGTAGTTATCTCTATGCGCAAAACATGGTATTTCCACGCATTTGGGACGAGAATCACGCCAATGATTATGAAAGTTGGTTAGGTGGTGTGAAAGGGCGCATGGTTAACTACGACAAAGGCGACGGACGAGTAGTTCAAATCAAGATGCCTACTCAACTTGACAACCTGCGCTTCTTCTTCTCTTACCAGATGAACTTCATGTACTGGCGATACTTCATGTGGAACTTTGCCGGCCGTCAGAACGACCTTCAAGGACTTGGCGAAGCTGAACATGGTAATTGGATTTGTGGTATCCCGTTCATTGACAACTTGCGCCTTGGCGACCAAAGTAAACTACCCGATGAATTGAAGAGCAATAAAGGATGTAATAAGTTCTACTTTCTGCCGCTTATTCTCGGATTGTTGGGTCTCTTTTGGCAAGCTTATCGTGACAACCGCGGTCTACGTCAGTTCTGGGTTGTATTCTTCCTCTTTTTCATGACCGGCATAGCCATCGTACTTTACTTAAATCAAACTCCTGTACAACCACGTGAACGCGACTATGCTTATGCAGGTTCTTTCTATGCATTCACTATTTGGATTGGTCTCGGCGTTGCAGCTATCACGGAATGGCTGAGAAAACTTAAGATGAGCGAAACCGCCAAAGCATCTATTGTCGCTGTGGCCTGCTTACTCGTCCCATTACAAATGGCCAGCCAAACTTGGGATGACCACGACAGAAGCGGACGATATACTTGTCGCGATTTTGGACAGAATTATCTTTACTCCATCCAACAAGAAAAGAATCCGATTATCTTCACCAATGGTGACAATGATACGTATCCCCTTTGGTACAACCAAGAGACTGAAGGCGTAAGAACAGATGTACGCGTCTGCAACTTGAGTTATCTACAAACCGATTGGTACATTGATCAATTACGCCGACCAGCCTACGAATCTCCGGTTGTTCCTATTGAATGGAATCGCTACGAATATATCACTGGGCAGAATGAAGCCATCTCTATTCAGCCTGAAATGAAAGCCCAACTTCTTGAGCTTTATGCGACCAATCATGCAGCAGCAGTTGAGGCATTCGGTGAAAATCCATTTGAGCTTAAGAACATCTTAAAATATTGGGTACGCTCTACCGATCCCAATATGCACTTCATTCCAACCGATACCATCGTAGTAACTGTTGACAAAGAAGCAGTGAAGCGTTCCGGAATGCTGATTACTGATAGCATACCTGATCAACTCATCATTGATTTAAGCAAACGCCGAGCTCTTTACAAAAACAACCTCATGATGTTGGAGATGCTGGCTAATTGTAATTGGGAACGCCCACTTTACTTCGCAGTAACCGTGGGACGCGAAAGCTATTTGGGATTGCAGAACAATTTCATCCAGGAAGGTCTTGCTTTCCGTATTTCGCCCTTCAACACTATGCGTACCGGAAACTATATCGATACTGAAAAAATGTACGATAATCTGATGAACAAGTTCAAATTTGGTGGCGTTAATAATCCCGACATCTATTTGGATGAAACCGTCTACCGAATGTGTCTCACACATCGTCGAATGTTCTCCATTCTCGCTCAAGACCTCATACTGAAAGGCGATAAGGAAAGAGCATTAATGGTATTGGAAAAGATTGACAAAGAGATACCGGGCAATGTAGTATCCTATGCCGACAACTTGGGTGGTAGCACAGAATTGGCCAATTCATGGTTGGCTTGTGGTAAGACTCAAAAAGCCGTTGACATCCTACATACCGTGGCCCGTTCGTCAGAACAATACCTGAACTGGTACATCAATTATTCCCCCGACAAACTGGCGGCCAATGGCAGAGAATGTGCATCACATATAGGAGATATGATTGATGCTGGCCGTACATTAGAAAAAGCCAAAGATAAGGATGCACAAAAGATTATGGAGAGAGCAGCTAATTACTACTCGCTTCTGCAATCGAAAGGTATCAATATTCAACTCGGTAATTAATCAATGATTATAGAACAGCCCTCTTTGTGGTTGCGCTGGATTTATCCAGATGCACTCTGGCGCATGAACAAGCACGAGAGGGCTGTTTATTTAACTTTTGACGATGGTCCAATACCCGAAGTAACGCCGCGCGTACTTGACATCTTGGACCATTATCAGGTAAAGGCCACATTTTTTATGGTTGGCGACAACGTACGCAAACATCCGGACATATTCCAACAAGTTAAAGACAAAGGCCACCGCATAGGAAACCATACTTTTAATCATATCGGAGGATTTCGTCATGGAATACGTAGTTATCTGAATAATGTAGAAAAAGCCAACGAATATCTACATACCGACTTGGTAAGACCTCCTCACGGATGGTTAAAATGGGAACAATACTTCTTCTTACACAAACGTTACCAATTAGTGATGTGGGATTTGGTAACACGCGACTACAGCAACCGTCTTAACGCACAAGAAGTATTGTGGAATGTCAGACATTATGCGCGCCCCGGCTCCATCATTACCTTCCACGACTCATTAAAAAGCCAAGACAAGTTGTGGTTTGCCTTACCACGCTCAATCGAATGGCTGCAAGCGCAGGGATATTCTTTCAAAGTCTTCCCGAAAATGAAATAGGCCTCTCTCCTACAAAATGCCTATTACATTTACTATTGGGACGAATTATTTGATGTTCATGTATCTATTTTAAGAAAAAGCCATATCTTTGCAAAGAGTAAGGTAACGTCAGATACACTTCTGTAGAACATTAAAAGTAACTGCAATGGAACTCTTTTTTCAATTTTATCTTTGGCTGGGCATCACCCTCTTTCTCGTCATTTTAGAACTCATCTTCACATCCAGTTTTGCATTGCTATGCTTCGCAGCCGGTTCTTTATTTGCAGCTCTTTCTGCATATATTGGATTTGGAATTATAGGACAAGGCATTACTTTCGCCGCATTCTCATTACTCTCGTTCATTTTTATTCGGCCATTCCTAATCAAACACCTCAACAAGCGTAGCGCAAGCCGTCCCAAAACCAATGCACACGCTTTAATTGGTAAACGCGCCCGCATTGTAGAAAGCATTGAAGATATTCACCATATTGGTCGCGTAGTGATTGATGGAGATAATTGGCAAGCACGGGCCACCGAAGGTACGCCTATCCAAGTGGGTGAACAAGTCATCGTAGAAAGCATCGATAGCATCATCCTTACGGTACGTAGAGCTAACGAACCTTCTTCCACCGCCTTATAGGCAATTAACCGCTATTATATTCACCTAAACATATTACATTTATGGATTCACTAATCATTTTAGGCATTATTGCGCTGGCTGTTGTTATCTTTATCTCAAAAGGTATCAAGATTGTTCCGCAATCAGAGACAGAAGTTATTGAACGTCTCGGTCGGTATGACCGCACATTGGAATCAGGTCTGAACATCATTCTCCCTTTTATTGACAAGCCCAGAGAAATCAGTACTCGTATTACTCATCAAACTCCCAATGGAAAAATCTATGCCATCATCAAAAACACCCAAAGGATTGACTTACGTGAACAGGTTTACGACTTTCCCAAACAAAGTGTTATCACCAAAGACAATGTGGTAACTGAAATTAATGCACTTCTCTATTTCCAGATTATGGATCCGGTAAAGGCCGTTTACGAAATTGACAATCTTCCGAATGCCATTGAAAAACTGACACAAACCACCCTGCGCAATGTCGTTGGCGAACTTGAATTAGACGAAAGTCTTACTTCACGCGATATCATTAATAGTAAACTGCGTACTGTTCTTGACGAAGCCACCAACAAATGGGGCGTAAAAGTGAATCGTGTCGAACTGCAAGACATTACACCGCCTGACACAGTTCGTGATGCCATGGAACAACAAATGCAAGCCGAACGTTCACGTCGTGCCGAAATCCTTCGCGCCGAAGGTGAAAAGCAATCAGCCATTCTTCAGTCAGAAGGAGAGAAGCAAAGCCTTATCAACCAAGCTGAAGCCCAAAAACAATCACAGATACTCAAGGCCCAAGGTGAAGCCGAAGCCAAGATACTGCAAGCTGAGGCTGAAGCCAAAGCTATTGAAATGGTAGCCAATGCCGTTAGAGCCAGTCAAACTGACCCAGCTGCTTACTTGCTTGCCACCAAATATATCAACACACTCAAAGAAATGGTAAGCGGCAAAGACGGTAAAACGGTTTACATCCCTTATGAAGCATCCGGCATTTTAGGAAGCATCGGTAGCATTAAAGAAATCTTCAAGAATTAGTCCTTTTTGATTCAATAGTCATCTATTAAGAGGAGTAGGATCTGGTTTCCAACCAAAATTCCTACTCCTTTTTCATAAAAAACGGTCAAAATGGCACTTTCAAATTAACATTTCACCTATTTGAGCGTCTTAATAATACAACCAAATACATAGAATTATGAGAACGTCGTTTTTCCTCAGCCTAATCACCGCACTCACCATCTTAGTTATTCCTGCCAAAGCAGAGTGGATTTCCCCTGCCGACTATCAGCAGATGCTTGGAAGCGGCATTGACGTTGACTGGTGGCAAGAAGGCAACGGATACCAAGTACAGAATTGGGATGACGTCATCTACGATTTCCGTCAAGCCGGTGTGCAACATCTACGCATCACCATTGAACAAGAGGTAATGAGGCCGGCCGACTTCGTGATCTTGGACGAACAGATCAATCACTGCATTCGCCACGGCATCATTCCTATCATATCCTATCGTCCTCCCTATTCAGGGCGATATACCACACGCCAGCGTGAACATATTGCCAGATGGTGGTCCATTATGGCCAATCACTATCGCTATTATTCTGCACGACTCTCATTCGATATTCTTCCAGAGCCCAACAACACGATGTTTGCCAGCTATAATGACTTGAACCTATTCTATGAAGATTGTGTGAATGCTATCCGCGTCACCAATCCTTATCGAATCATTTTTATTGCACCCACTTACAATAGTGATCCAATGTACTTGCAATATTTACGCATTCCTTCAAGAGCCAATGGATACTTAATGGCCGAATGGCATTTCATGAGTCGCAATCATTATCGCAATTTTTGGAATCGTTGGAACAGTCACCGCGCATACGAAGAGCGCTGGTTGAGAGCTCGTATTGAAACGGCACTTGCATGGCAACGCCGTACAGGTATTTACACATGGATGGGCAGTTGGGCACCGGGTATTTATGCTGGTACCACCTATTATGCAGCACCTGCATCACTCACCGAATTTCTCAGTGCAACCCTCATCAGCATTTCCATGCCCTATGCCGTACATGGAATACATCATTATTACGATTATCACAACCGCAGTTGGAAACACACGGCTCAAAAACCGATGCAAGCCTACTTCCCACGCGGTCATTTTGCCCATAGCGGTATCCCTGTTGGAGGGAATGCCCACAAACAAAACGGTTTCGCTATCGGCAATCACCGGTTCGACAATAACCGTAATGAATTCAGGACCTCTGGCAGACAAGAGCGGCACAATTCCGGAGTAACCATCAGTAACCGCCAACCCAACAAGCGCGAAACGGCACGAAATAGCAATCCATCTTCAACCAGCAACAATGGATTCATTAATAGTGGAGGGAACGGGCGTAGCACTAACGAAGTTCGATTTGGCAGTAACACCCCATCGAACCGCTCGAACGCCTCAACTCGACAAACATCAAGCCGTCAGCCCACGCAGACAACCGTATCACAATCAAGTCCCGGACGACAGAATGTGTCATCTTCCAGTAATCGGCCGATTATCAACCGACAGACGTCCAACCGTCAATCGGCACAAGCACCAACTACCGCTACTTCACGCTCCACAAACAACAGCAATACTAAAACTACCTCGCAATCAACTGGCAGAGCATCTCAGCAAAATCAATCAAAACAGAAACAAGCCCGCCCTGTGGGAGGATTCACTCGAAACGGCAATAACAAATAAGTATCCTTTAGACAACCATGATCAGTAGGCTGGTTCAACATCAATTCTGAATCAGCCTACTCACATGATATAGATACAAAACCATCACAGGTATAATTTTCTACAACGCCATCTTCTTTTGCAGATATCCTTCCTTGACGATAACATATCTCCATTTCGCAAGAAATATCAGTTCCTGACAATGAGCAAGAAAATAATTTGTAAATTCGTGCTTGAATACTTCTATGCTTTTTAGTTTGAAGAAGAATATTATGCCAACAAACAGAATAGATGCTATCCAGCAAGTCCAAAAATTAGATCAACAATTCTCTCGTAACCAATATAATGGTGGCGGCCAAAATGATTTTGTCATCAAAGAAGGCTCCATTCCTGTCATGATTTCTGCGCCCCACTCCATCAATCATTTTCGGAAAGGGCAACTGAAATTGGCCGATAAAATGACGGGAGGAATTGCTCTGTACTTGCATCAACTTACCGGATGCCATGTGATTTATTCTGCAAGATATACTGATTCCGACCCCAATTATGATGCTCATACCGATCAAGGCAATCCTTATCAGACCCAGTTAAAGGAATATATCGAACAATACAACATAGAAGTACTGATCGATCTGCACGGTGCAGCCATCGGCAGAGAGTATGCACTGGAAATGAGTACGGCCCCCATGCGTGATTCAAACGGAAATGTCGTAGGCAATGAGAACCGTTCATTACACCAACATCATTTTATTGCCGATTTAATCAGATATACCTTTGAATATGTCCTTAGAGATCTGTCCACCGATAAAAAAGAAATCTGGCAAAACAAGATTTTCAGTGCCGCCATTCAAAATACCATCACAAAATATATTTCAGAACATACCCATTGCCCCTGTGTACAGATCGAGATCAATGCCATTTATCGTGATGTCAACCATCCCTCTGAATTTTCAAAAATGCTCGAGGGGCTTTCATACATTATCCAGACACTGGGAAATCTCGATTGGACGGCAAAACAAATAGCGGTATTTCGTTTGTGGCAATCCATCAATCATAAGCCTCAAGACAAAGTGGAAGTATGTGACTTGAAAATTCGGAAGTCCGGATTCAAGGAAAACAGCCTGCTCTATCTTTGTTCTTCTTCCAATACTATCGAAATGGTACGGTTACATCCTGCTAATGCTCGTTCCATTCATCATTTGCATGATGGGCTGCGAGATGATGACCAAGAAGTTTCAGAGTCAAAAGATCAAGAGTACTTGTTCCTAACCAATCGTTTAATCGAAAATCTCTTTAGCAGAGAATGGATACAGGGAACAGAGGAAAAAGCATTTTTAAGAGGCGCACCCATCATCCTATATGAAAACGATAAGGACATCTACCAGATCGGCTTGCCCAAGGCCAATCAATTGGACGGAGTATCTTTCTCCTCTGAATTATATCAATCCAAATTGCCCAATGCTGATCATTATGATTTTGTTGTCTTTAACCGATACACAGATTCACGCTTCTACATCGATTTTACCAAAGCTGATTATCAAGATCACGGCCGGGTGAAAGATGCTACAGGGAAACCGGCAATGAAAGTAATGATACCACGCTATTACAAACGCTTATTGGGGTATCTCAACAAACCGCTACTCATCATCCGCCATGAAGAGTTCCTGAATTTGCAGCAACGCATCAAAGACGATATTCATATTTTTCTGGCGGACATCTATCAAAAGGGGCAAGATGGTTATCGCTTATCCATTGACAAATTGAATCAACAGAAGATAAAAGGACTGATTGATCAAATTCTGTCTGACACAAAAACTCTATTCAATGCGGAACTTAGCGAAGACGACTTCTCGTCTTTAGAAGAGCAATTGTGTGCTGACATGACTCAGCCCTTACTGCTTTGTTATGAAAAACTGGCGGGCGAAGTATTCTATCGACTAAAAGAAGACACTCAGTCAGACGAACATCATCAGAAAGCGTTACTTCATGCTACCGACATTCAGAAATATTATGGGCTATACGACAGCATTGAGATCTTAAGAATCCCCAAAAGAACGTGTAAGAACGTCACCCTACGGCATAAGTTCTACAAACTGGTGGATAAGGTTGTTGTTGGAATGCTGAAAAAAATTATCGGAAATGTTGAATATTCTTTGAGGACTGAATGGACCAGCGAAACGGATGATAAAAACAATGTGGCACGATTGAGTCCCAACATGATGAGCCTGATTGGTGTTTCTGAAAATGATAAAATCCGGGTACAATTTGGCGAAAAGAAGGAGGTGCTACGCGTGCTTGCCAAACAAGACTTATCTGATTTTCAAATAGGACTTCCTGCGCCTACGCGCAAAAGGTTAGGGATGAATAGCATTAACGATATTGCCCTTGTCAGTCGCGACATGAAACATGCTTTTAAACGACACTCTCAGGAACAAACCATCGCCATCATCGGTATGATTCTTGCTGTATTCCAAGTAACCGACAATCTGCTATTAGGCACCTTGTTATGCATTATATTCACACCATTGGTACTCTACTTCGTCTTGAATGAAGAGCGAGTAAAAGTAAAATAGTTCATTCCTGTCCGTAAAACACCTATTCCGGAGGTCTATACACCCCCAACGAGACCTTTTGCCAAGAGCCGATTTCACTCCCTAATTTGTGTTATTTGAGTTCTCCAAAAGAATATTCGCAAGAATCAAACTTATCTTGCGTCAAACGACAAAGACACTGACATTGGGACTTCAGGGCAAAACTTGTTCACAGGAAAGAGTGACTTTCCTGCGAATGGCTTCGCGCCGATGCCAACACAAACTTATTAACGTTGCCGAAAAAGAAATTATCTTTTTTTCATGACACTATTGACTACACGAACGGAACTGACCAACTTACCCGTTGATGTAGAAATGTCGACATTCCATACGTGACTACTGCGGCCAGCATGAATAATGGTAGCCACAGCACGCACGGTATCACCTTCATGGGCAGAGGCTACATGATTACCGCTCACCTGCATACCCACAATGGTTTCATCGGGTTTGGCCAACACCATGGAGCCCAAACCGGCCACTGTTTCGGCCAAAGCCAAGGATGCTCCTCCATGCAAAACGCCAAAAGGCTGACGCGTATTGTGATTAACCGGCATAGTAGCCTCTACACGAGTAGGCGAAGCATAGGTGTAACTGATACCCAAAGCACCCATCATGGTTGAGACGTTCTGACGATTAAGCTCATCCAATGGAATGGCTGTCTGCTGCATCTTGGCAATAATCAAACTCTCCAAAGCTTGTGCCACACCGTCTTCGTCGTTGGTTACCGTTACTTGTTCGGCACAGGCGCGTACCGACTCACGCGCATTACCCATTGCAATACCCAAACCGCACATCTGGAGAACACCCACATCGCGCACTCCGTCGCCAAAAGCAACCACTTCGCTTACATCTACTTTCAGATGATCAAGCAAAACGCTCAAGGCTGCACTCTTGTCAACACCGTAAGGCAACACCTCAAGGAAGTAATCTTCGGAACGATGGGCCTCAACCGTACCATTGAGACGACGCTTCCAAAGATTGGTCAACTCAATCAAAGCCGGTTCATCATCGCTAACCAAAACGAATTTATAGGGATTGAAATCCAAAACGATTGAAAAATCGGGCTCATAAACCAACTCCATCTTATTGCGGCGTGCCTCCTCTAAAATATGCTCGTTGTCGGCTACGTTACTCACAATACGATTCTCGGTATAGGTAAAAAGAGGAAAGTTATTCTTCAATGCCTTCTTCTCCAGATATGGCACTATTTCAGGATTGACACTCCGCTCAAACAACACTTCACCCGAAGCAGCGTCGATAATCTGACTACCATTATATGCAATGACATAACCGCCATAAGTGGGCATTTCAAGTTGTTTCACAATGTCAGTAAGTCCATGAGGCGGACGTCCGGAGCACAACACAATGCGCAAGCCCATCTGCTGCACTTTCACCAATGTAGACAACGTGCGCCGGGATATTTCCTGTTTGGAATTCAGCAAGGTTCCATCAACATCCAGAACCAATAATTTGTATTTCATACGGTCTCAATTTCAAATTTGTTGGCAAGTTACATTTTCTTTTCGAGATAATAACGCCTCCATCATGAAAAATTGACTCTCCACACCAAAACTCTTTCATTTTTCACCTCGGAAGAAACACATCAGTCCCATAGTTATCAGCATTAGATGATAACAAAAAGAGTATTTGCCTGCACGGCTCTTTCATTTAACTCTGGCACTGTTTGGCAACAACCTAAACAAGTAACATTTACCCCAAGAACAACCTTTATAAATATAAGGAATGCCTTGTTGGG
>CALZOH010000050.1 GCA_945827465.1 uncultured Prevotellaceae bacterium | reverse complement strand
AGCGCTCGAAGACGCCGGACTGCGCCAAAGCCACACCGCAGTTGAGCGCCGTCTGACCGCCAAAGGCGAGCAGAATGCCTTGAGGCTGCTCACGGGCAATGACTTTTTCTACAAAGTAGGGCGTCACCGGAAGGAAATAAATCTGGTCGGCCACACCCTCGGAAGTCTGCACGGTGGCAATATTGGGGTTAATGAGAACGGTCTCGATTCCCTCCTCCTTCAAAGCCTTGAGAGCTTGTGAACCGGAATAATCAAACTCACCGGCCTCACCTATCTTGAGTGCTCCGGAACCCAGGAGCAATACTTTCTTAATGACTTGTTCTTTCATATGGGGATGAATAGATGATGAACGTTTTTACTGATAAAGCATTTTAACGAAGTCGTCGAACAGGAATTCCGTATCGACAGGGCCACTGCAGGCCTCAGGATGGAACTGAACACTGAACCAAGGCCGTTCGGCATGGCGTACACCCTCGTTGGAACCATCATTCATATTAATGAAGAGCGGCTTCCAGTCGGAAGGTAAGGTATTATTATCGACACAATACCCATGATTCTGACTCGTTACGAAACAACGGTTGGTACCTACCATGCGCACCGGCTGATTATGGCTGCGGTGACCGTATTTAAGCTTATAGATCGATGCTCCTGCCGCCTTTGAAAGCAACTGATTGCCCATACAGATGCCCATACAGGGACGAACATCGGGCAGAGCCAGGAAGCGTCGGATATTGTTGACGGCATCCACACAGGTATCGGGGTCGCCGGGACCATTAGCCAGAAAGAGACCATCGAACTTCATAGCGGTAAAATCGTAGTTCCAAGGTACGCGAATTACGCCCAAACCGCGGCGGAGCAGACAGCGCAGAATGTTGTGCTTCACACCGCAGTCGATGAGCACCACCTGACGGTCGGCTCCCTCGTTATAGCGAATCACTTCCTTGCACGAAACCTGGGCCACATAATTGACACCAGCATATTGAGCAGAAGGAACGTTGTCGGGCTCGTCGTCAAAAACAATTTTGCCCATCATCACTCCGTGTTCGCGCAACACCTTGGTCAACTCGCGCGTGTCAATGCCGGTGATGCCGGGCACCTGCTCGCGCCGGAGCCAATCGGCCAGACTCTCCACGGCGTTCCAATGACTATAACTTCCACTATATTCGCTCACAATAATGGCCTTCGCATAGATGCGGTCACTCTCCATAAATTCGGCAATGCCATCTTCGCCCATGCGGAAAGAGGGTACACCGTAATTGCCCACCAAAGGATAAGTCATCGTAAGCAACTGGCCCGCATATGAAGGGTCGGTAAGACTCTCGGGATATCCCGTCATGGCAGTATTGAAAACTACCTCGCCTGCCACAGGCTTCTCATAACCAAACGACTTACCTTGAAAGCGGCTCCCGTCGTCGAGGATGAGTGTTACATTTCTCATGATTCTGTTTTCGTATATTCGTTCTCGTAATAATCTATGAAAGCGTTATTCACGCGTTTGTTTCCACCCGGCGTAGGATAGTCACCACTGAAATACCAATCGCCCGAATGGTTGGGACAAGCCTGATGAAGCCCCTCCAATGTTTGATACACAATTGCAATCTCAGCCTTCACCTCGCGAGCATGGAGCAACTCCGCCATCTTGGCCGAAATTTGCTCTGCAGTAAAGGGGCGGTAGATGTTCTTCACATAATTCACCACGGATTCTTTAGGCAACTGCTGCTGGGCCTTACTCAGGCGGTAGGTTTCATCAATGATATCGGTGCGGCCGGCATCGCGCAATAGCTCGATAACCGCCCGGAAGGCTATGAACTCCTCCAGACGACTCATATCAATACCGTAATAGTCGGGATAACGGATTTGGGGGGACGAAGATACCACTACGATCTTCTTCGGATGAAGCCGGTCGAGTATACGCAGGATGCTTTCGCGCAAGGTGGTACCTCTCACGATGCTGTCGTCGATAATCACTAAGTTGTCAACATTGGGTACTACGCTGCCGTAGGTTACATCATAAACATGAGCCGCCAAATCATTGCGGCTGTTACCCTCCGTAATAAATGTACGCATCTTGATATCTTTCCACGCCACCTTTTCGCTGCGGACTTTCTCTGACAGAATTTCCTGCAATTCTTTTTCGTCGGCCTGACCGCCCAAGCGGAGGATGCGCTGCACCTTCTGACGATTGAGGTATTCATTAAATCCCTCTATCATCCCGTAAAAGGCAGCCTCGGCCGTATTCGGAATAAACGAGAAGACCGTATGGCGCAAATCGCCGCCAATAGCCTTCAAGATGGGTTGCAAAAGTTGACGTCCCAAGGCCTTTCGCTCCCGGTAAATATCAACGTCGCTACCACGGCTGAAATAGATTCGCTCAAAAGAACAAGCCCGGTAATCTCTCGGTTCAAGTATCTGCTCTAATCGCATCTCACCGTGAAGGTCAACAATGAGCGCCTCACCGGGTCGGAGCTCGTTCACACGGTCGGCCTCCACAAATAAAGTGGTCTGAATAACCGGACGCTCAGAGGCAATGACAACCTGCTCCTCATCCTTATACCAAAAGCAAGGACGAATGCCCCACGGGTCGCGCATGGTAAACATTTCGCCGCTTCCGGTCATCCCACAAATAACATAGCCACCGTCCCAGATTTCACATGAACTCTTCAGAACGTTGGCTATGTCAATATATTCTTCAATGTAACGGGTGATTGCCTGCCCCTGTAAACCTTTATCTTTCGCTTCCTTGTACAAACGGTCACTTTCCATATCCAAACGGTGACCCAATTGCTCCAAAAGGATGAACGTGTCGGCATATTGTCGGGGGTGCTGACCGGAATCGACGATGGAATGAAAAATCTCATCCACATTGGTCATATTGAAATTCCCACACAAACAAAGGTTCTTGGCTCGCCAGTTATTGCGTCGCAGGAAGGGATGAACATTCGAGATTCCGCTACGACCGGTGGTGGAATATCGCAAATGCCCCATGTAAATCTCCCCGGCAAAAGGCACATGCTCCTTTACATAATCCAGATTGCTACGTAAGTCTTTTGGGATGGAATTGATAGAATGATGAACAGTGGAAAAGATCTCCTGTATGGCACCCGTGCCTAATCCTCTTTCGCGAAACATATATTCCTCGCCCGGCGAGGCTGTCATCTTCACGCAAGCCATTCCGGCTCCTTCCTGACCACGGTTGTGTTGCTTTTCCATCAACAAATAAAGCTCGTCTAAACCCTTGGACCAAGTACCATATTTCTCTTTATAATATTCCAACGGCTTTAGCAAACGAACCATTGCCACACCACATTCATGTTTTAGTTGCTCCATTGTTGCGGTTTTGAGTGCAAAGTTAAATTATTGCATCCAAATATCGAAAAAATGTCTGATAAAAATTGATTATTCTTTCAATTTGTCAGATTTAAGGCACCAAAATTGAAAATACGATATACAACCTTGTCCGTACAAGGCACGTCAGAACTAGTATATCACAACTGCGTTAGAGTTCGTTTTGGAAGCGCAAACGATATGCTCCCGATGACATTCCCAATTGCGTTTTCACAAATTTGGAAAAGACATGCTGATTGGGGAAGCCCAATTCATTAGAAATATCCTTGAAACTTTTATTGGTATAACGTAACTGCTGGGCGATGGCATTGATGGTATGGTAATGAATCCACTCTATGGGCGAACGACCACTACTTGCCTTAATAACCGTTGAAAGATATTTCGGAGTGATACAAAGTTGGCGGGCGATATAAGAGACGGTACAGATACGTCCATTTTCCTTTCCCAACAATTCTATGAATTTGCGATAAATCTGATCGCGACGATGTACATTGACCGGCTGCAATGGTTTATCTGAAACCTTTGAGAAGAAATCAAAGAAGGCATATATGAGTGATTGCAACAAAGCGTGCATCATACGTCGCTGAAAAGGTGTAGCCTGCTGAGGTGACTTGATTTTTACGATTCCCGCATAGTGAAACAATAAGGTCATCTCTTCTTCTGAAAGATGAATAATGGGAGCATCTTTCACATCGAATATTCGTTGCCACACCTGTTCGGTAGCAAAGAAGGAATTATCCATTGAACGAACAGAAAATCCCAATATGATGCACTTCATATTTTCAGAAGGTATAAAATCACTGATGGTTATACCCGGATAACAAATAATCTCGTTATCCTCCCCTACTCGAAATGAATAATTATTAAGACAAATATTAAAATACCCCTGATAACATACAATGACGATCACCTTATTGACACAAAAAGAATGAGCAGTGCCACCTAACCATATTTTTGATATATGGTTGACGACAAATAAATCGCCGTCGTCATAATCAGTCCAATTATTCTCAATGGCCTTTATTCTTTCATCCTTATCAAATGCCATTGTTGGAAAGTTTATCAGTATTTAAAATGGCTATACACGATGGAAAAACGTATGGCATGGTTGGAACCTCCCACCAAACGCGTACTCGTCAATCCGAACTCATGATAAACACTCGTTATCGTTCCGGTACTGCTGGATGCAGTAGTAACGGGAACCAATAGCACTTTATTCCAATTAGGATTGGCATTTGTCCAAGCAGTAATCTTTGCCTTACGCACTACTTCAGAATCATTTTCCGTAATACCAGCACCCTTGTCGCAAACACGCTTTAAATATGAAACCAAATTGGCAATATTATTAAATGTATAGGAATTATACGTATTGTCGTAGTTTGTAATATAGGTCTTGTACGAATCCGGCACCTTGTGGCTGCTGAAAAAAGATTCCATTTCGTCCTTCGGCACCATCAACAAGGTAGAAGGTGTAGATAAGTTATACGAACCTATATTATTATTGTTTTGACGCATGAAGACAATCTTCGCACTATTCACAGAATCTCTGTCATGATTCTCATAAATATCTAAGATTGGAAGCGACACCTCCGTAAAAATACCTGCAGGAGTTTTAAGGAAGGACACATCGCTTTGGTTCAACAATTGATCAAGATTCGTATTATCCACTTGATTGCACTGCAATACTTCTTCTGTGGCAGCAACGCGTTGAACACCGTCGTATTCCACACCATTCATACGATATTTGAAATAAACGCTCAACGTCGATTCATCAACATTGACTAACGTTCCATTGCCCGACAACGTCTTCACATAAAATCCGGGAAATACATATTTGATAAAGGAGTAAGCACTCTTGAAGTATTCAGGATGTTCATAATACTTATTCATTACCTTTGTACCAAAGCTCACCGGAAGTTTCACCCGGATATACTTGTATTCTGTTGAATAACGAATACTATCGGGTAACGAAAGATCGGCAACGGCAAAGGTTAATTCCTTCCGAATGGCATCAGATTTTCTACTCAAATATTTATCCGCATCCATATTTGTATAGTAGGAAGCTTCCGGATTCAATATATTCGCAGAATCTAATTCATATACGCCTATTTTGATAGAATTTAGCGAATCGCCATAATATGATTTGATATAAATCTTCAATTCCACCGAATCGGCCGCAATCTGTCCATCACGCAAAATCAAACTATCGCGCGGAGGGAAACTATAATTTGACAAGGAATAGAATTGTGCCAAAAAGTTGCAGGTCGTTGTTGAATTTGTCTCCGGGTCTGTTACTCGACCCAAATAACATACGGATGAATTAGCCATAAGAGAATCGACCATCACAGAATTGGCGTACGCACCATAAACAGCCTGCGTTACTTCGCTGACATCACTATCGGGCATTACGCTACTTCCAAACGTATCAGTATTGTCATCACATGAAGCCCACGCGAACAACAAGAACAGGAATGCACAACTATATTTTAAAAGAGTACTCTTACTGATGTGATTCATCTTGATGAATGGAAAAAAGTCTAATAAATGGAGTCGTAGAAATCAGAGAAGCGTTGTGCAACACTCTCAGAAGTTTCATTTTCCCGACAATTATCAATAATTGGAATATTTCGCTGACGCGCAAACTCCAACACATCTGACTGAATATTTTCAGAAGAAACCACCACTCCATCAGAAAAAGAGATGGCGAACTTATCGAAGTCGGTCGGAGAATTTAACGACAGGTTCTGTTTATCGATTGATTCAGGAGTAACATTACGGAAAGCCAAGCACTCCTTAAAATTTCCGGGAATCAAAGCTGACAACGGATTATCGTAAAGAGAGTAAACCACCTTTGTATTAGCAAAAGGAGTTTCCTCACAATAAACATTCTTCAGATAGAAAGGTGTAGTAGCAGAAATCCAACCTTGACAATGTATAATGTCAGGATACCATCTCAACTTCTTAATGGTTTCCATTACACTGCGGACATAGAAAATAGAACGCTCATAATTATCCGTATATTCTTTTCCGCTTTTATCCGCAACCATTAGTCTCTTTTGGAAAAAGTCTTCATTATCGATAAAATACACCTGCATATGCGCCGCTTGCAGTGTTGCCACTTTGATAATTAGCGGATGGTCGGTATCATTGATAATAATGTTCATTCCTGAGAGGCGTATTACTTCGTGCAATTGATTACGTCTTTCATTAATATTACCCCACTTCGGCAAAAAAGTCCGGATTTCACAACCAGACTCTTGAATTGCTTGGGGAATTTGCCTACCGTTAAGCGACATAACCGTTTCAGGCACATAAGGAGTTATCTCTTGGCCAATAAACAAAATCTTCTTCGATCCCATGATGTTAACTTTGTGATGCAAAGGTACAAAAAAATGGCGACTTGAAGATGCAAATTTCAAAAGTTTTAGAAATCAGAAACTTTTGAAAGTAAGGTTTCTTCCGTATGTAAAAATAATTGTGTTATTTTGCACCCCGAAAGAATTACATTGAGATAAAAATGGAAATTGTCAAGACCATTAAAGCTCTAAACGAGAAATTGTTTTCTGCAAGAAATTCAGGTAAATCCATAGGATTAGTGCCCACGATGGGGGCCCTTCATGCGGGCCATGCTTCTTTAATTAGAAGGAGCGTATCCGAGAATGATATCACTGTAGTTAGCGACTTCGTTAACCCAACTCAATTTAATGACCAAAACGACCTTCTTCGCTATCCACGCACCTTTGAAGCAGACTGCCAATTAGTGGAAGCCATCGGTGCGGACTACATTTTCTATCCCTCTGTTGAGGAGATGTATCCTGAAGCCGATACCCGCACTTTCAGTTACCCGCCAATCGATACTGTCATGGAAGGTCCACGACGTCCGGGCCACTTCAATGGTGTTTGCCAGATTGTCAGCAAACTTTTCTATGCTGTTAACCCCGACCGAGCCTATTTCGGCGAAAAAGATTTTCAGCAGATTGCTGTTATCAAGGCGATGGTAGCCGACCTGAAGATTCCCGTCACCATATGCCCCTGCCCCATTGTTCGCGAAGCAGACGGATTGGCTTTGAGTAGCCGTAACGCGCTGCTCTCTGCCGATGAAAGGAATTTGGCGGTAAATATTTCAAAGATCCTGTTTGCGAGCAAAGAATTTGCCCACGCTCACACGGTTGACGAAACTCTCGCTTTTGTTGTTGACTCCATCAATGCTCACGAAGGACTCGAGGTAGAATATTATGAAATCGTTGACGGCGACTCACTCCAGAAAGTCAGTTCCTGGAATGATTCCGAGTCTATTGTTGGTTGCATTACGGTTTACTGCGGCCAGCTTCCCGTAAGACTCATTGATAATATCAGATATAAATAATCATCTTTTTCAAGCCATGTTTATAGAAGTTCTGAAATCAAAGATCCATTGTGTCCACGTTACAGATGCCAACTTGAACTACATCGGGAGCATCACCATCGATGAAGACCTTATGGATGCAGCCGGATTGTTAGAAGGCGAACACGTTTATATTGTCGATAACAATAACGGTGAGCGATTTGAAACCTATATCATTAAAGGACGCCGAGGCAGCGGTTGTATTTGCCTCAATGGCGCAGCTGCGCGAAAAGTTCAGATTGGCGATATCATTATCATTATGGCTTATGCCACGATGACTCCGGAAGAAGCCAAGGAGTTCAAGCCCCAGGTCATCTTCCCGAATACGGCAACCAACCTGCTCTAATCCAACCTCCGACATCCGGTTATTCTCCCTATAAAGAATCAGTCCAACTTCTTCCTGATGGAAAAGTTGGACTGATTCTTATTTTAGGACTGTCTGCTAACAGCTACAGAAGTCTTATTTCTCTTCGATGTACTTCACGATCCATTCGCCCACTTCGCGAGTTCCGTACTTTTCACCACCTTCAACCTGAATCTCGGGTGTACGTACATTGGCGTCCAGACTGGCGTTTACAGCCTCGCGAATCAGCGCGCCTTCGGCCTTGCAGTCGAAGTATTCAAAGAGCATGGCTGCCGAAAGGATTTGCGCCAACGGATTGGCTATGTTCAAGCCCTTGGCCTGGGGCCACGAACCGTGGATCGGTTCAAATACGGGTGTGCCTGTTCCTGTTGATGCCGACGGAAGCAATCCCATACTGCCGCTGATGCACGAACCTTCGTCGGTAAGAATGTCGCCAAATGTATTTTCGGTCACCATCACGTCGAAGAAGCGAGGCTCGGCAATCATACGCATGGACGCATTGTCTACATACATATAATCGGTTGTCACCTCCGGATATTGAGGAGCCATTTCCTGAGCCACCTTGCGCCACAAGCGCGAACTGGCCAATACATTGGCTTTGTCTACCACCGTGAGATGTTTGCGACGCTTCATAGCGTATTCAAATGCCACCTTGAGAATGCGCTCAATTTCGGGACGGGTGTAGAAGTTCGTGTCGTAGGCTTTCTCATCGCTTTCGTACTTCTCGCCGAAGTACATTCCGCCTGTCAGTTCTCGGATGCAGATGAAGTCGGCGCCCTCAATCAGTTCGTCCTTCAGGGGTGACTTGTGGAGCAAGCACTTGAAGGTTTCTACCGGACGGATATTGGCAAAGAGGCCCAACTTCTTGCGCATGGCCAAGAGGCCTTGCTCGGGGCGAACCTTTGCTGACGGATTGTTATCGAACTTGGGGTCTCCTACTGCCGAAAAGAATACGGCATCGGCCTCCTGACAAATCTTGAAGGTTTCATCTGGAAAAGGATCGCCCACGGCATCGATAGCCGCAGCGCCGCAAAGTGCAGATTGAAAACTCACTTCATGTCCAAACTTTTTTGCAATGGCTTTTATCACGTCCACTCCTTGAGCGGATATTTCAGGGCCGATACCATCTCCGGCCAATACTGCAATCTTAAAATTCATATTCTATTAATGGTTATATTATTTCTATCGAAGATTATTTACACAATGGTTTCTTCTCGGCGCCCTCCATGCTCTCCAATACGTTGAGCATTTTAATGGTGGCCTTAATGGCGGCATCGGTCTGGTCGGCGTCAAGTCCGCGGGTTCGGAGTTTCCGGCCGTCGATTTCCCATGATATCACGGTCTGCACCAAGGCATCCGTTCGTCCGCCGGGAGGAATGGTTACGAAATAGTTCACCAAGTTCGGGAAGCGCCGATGCAAGCGGTTTTCGTAGATGTCGCGAAGGCCTCTCACAAAGGCATCGAACTGTCCGTCGCCCGTTGCGCCGGCTTCGTACTGCACGCCGTTTACTTCGATTCGCAAAGAAGCGTGCGAATGCAGGCCGTGGGCGGTCGACACCAGGTAGCTGATCAGTTTCACCTTGGCTTCTCCGGTGGAATGTTTGATGACGTCGCTCACGATATAAGGCAGGTCATCGGGTGTAACGATTTCCTTGCGGTCGCCCAGTTCCGTGATGCGGGCCGTTACCAAGCGGGTTTGTTCGGGAGTGAGTTCCAGGCCCAATTCTTCCAGATTGCGCTCGATATTGGCCTTTCCGCTGTTCTTGCCCAGGGCATATTCGCGCCTGCGCCCGAAGCGCTCCGGCAGCAGGTCGTTGCAGTAAAGGCCGTGCTTGCTGTCACCATCGGCATGCACTCCGGCCACTTGCGTAAATACGCTTTCACCGACGATGGGTTTGTTGGGCGGTATGGTTATTCCCGAATAGGTTTCGACCATGCGGCTTACCTTATACAGATTGGATTCATTGATGTTGGTTCGCGCATTGAACTGGTCATGCAGAATGGCCTGAACGCTGGCCAAGGGGGCATTGCCGGCTCGCTCGCCCAGTCCGTTGATGGTGGAATGAATGCCCTTGCATCCGCTCAACACGGCGGCCAGCACATTGGAGATGGCCAGGTCGTAATCATTGTGGGCGTGGAAGTCGAAATGCAGGTCGCGGTAACGCTTCACCATCTTCCGCATGTATTCTATCACGTTCAACGGATTGAGTATGCCCAGGGTGTCGGGCAACATGAAGCGCTTGATGTGCTCCTTGCTCAAGGCGTCCACCATTTGGTAGACATAGTCCGACGATTCCTTCATGCCGCCGCTCCAGTCTTCGAGATAAACGTTGACGCCTATGCCCAGCTTGTCGGCATAGTCAATCGAGCGGCGGATATCGTCGATGTGTTCCTCGGGCTGCTTCTTCAGTTGATAGAGACAATGACTCAGCGAGCCTTTACACAAGAGATTGATGTTCTTGCAACCGCACTCGTTCAACCAGTCTAACGACTTCTTGCCGTCAACGAATCCCAACACCTCCACGCGCTCAAGCATGCCATTGTCTTCGGCCCAGCGGCAGATGAGGCGTATCGCTTCTTTTTCGCCTTCCGATACGCGGGCCGAAGCCACCTCAATGCGGTCGACGTTGAGGTCTTGCAGGAGCAAGCGGGCTATGTTCAACTTTTCATGAGGCACAAACGATACGCTGTCGGTCTGCTCGCCGTCGCGCAGCGTTGTGTCCATTATTTCTATGAACGGCTGGATGTTCTGTTTCATTTATTTTGCGGAAGCTTTCTTTTCGTAGGCCTCAATCTTGTCCTTGTTCATCAACAGATAGTCGATGTCGTCAAGGGCGTTTTCCAAACAATATTTCTTATAGCCGTTGATTTCAAACTTCTCCTGTTCGCCGGTGGCCTCGTTGGTTACGGTTTGATTCGGCAGGTCTACGGTTACTTCGGTAGCGGCGTCGGCGGCTATGCTTTCAAAAAGTCGGGCCAGGAAGCCTTCACTCACCTGTACGGGAAGCACGAAGTTGTTGAGCTCATTATTCTTGTGGATGTCGGCAAAGAAGCTGCTGATGACTACGCGAAAGCCATAGCCTGCGATGGCCCATGCAGCGTGCTCGCGACTGGAGCCGCAACCGAAGTTTTTTCCGGCTACCAGGATCTGGCCCTGATACTTCGGGTTATTCAATACGAAGTCCTGCTTTTTGCTTCCGTCGGCGTTGTATCGCCAGTCGCGGAACAAGTTATCGCCAAACCCTTCTTTGGTGGTGGCTTTCAGAAAACGGGCCGGAATAATCTGGTCGGTGTCGACGTTTTCTAAGGGCAAGGGCACACAAGTGCTCTTGATGATATTGAACTTATTCTTCATGGTTTCTGCTTTAATGGTGGATTATAATAATTCTCTCGGGTCGGTTACTACTCCGGTTACGGCTGCGGCAGCTGCTGTGAGCGGGCTGGCCAGCATGGTGCGTGATCCGGGGCCCTGACGTCCTTCAAAATTACGGTTGGAGGTCGATACGCTGTATTTTCCGGCGGGAATCTTGTCATCGTTCATGGCCAGGCAGGCGGAGCATCCGGGCTGGCGGATTTCAAAGCCGGCTTCGGCCAGGATGAGGTCGAGCCCTTCTTCGCGAATCTGGCGGTCTACGTTCCAGCTGCCGGGCACCAGCCAGGCTGTCACGCCGTCGGCCTTGTGGCGGCCCTTGACGATGGAGGCAAAGGCGCGGAAGTCTTCAATGCGGCCGTTGGTGCAGGCTCCGAGGAAGACGTAGTCAACGGGTTTGCCCTTCATGCTTTCACCTTCCTTGAAGCCCATATAGTCGAGGGCCTTGCGGTCGGTCTCGGTGACGGCGGCGGGTATGTCGGCGGTGACGGGAATGCCCATGCCGGGATTGGTGCCGTAGGTAATCATGGGCTGAATGTCGGCGCCGTCGAACTCGAGTTCTTTATCAAACTCGGCGTCGTCCTCGCTCTTGAGCGTTTTCCAATAAGCAACGGCCTTGTCCCACTCTTCGCCCTGGGGTGCATGGGGACGTCCCTTCAGATAGTTGAAGGTGGTTTCGTCAGGGGCTATCATTCCGCCGCGTGCGCCCATCTCGATGGAGAGGTTGCACAGGGTGAGGCGGCCTTCCATGGTGAGGTTGCGTACTACTTCTCCGGCATATTCAACGAAGTATCCGGTGGCGCCGCTGGTTGAAATTTTCGACATCAGATAGAGGGCCACGTCTTTGGCGGTGACGCCTCGGCCCAAGCTGCCGTTGACGGTGATGCGCATGGACTTGGGCTTCTGCTGCAGGATGCACTGCGAGGCCAAGACCATTTCTACTTCGCTCGTGCCGATGCCGAAGGCTACGGCGCCCATGGCTCCGTGGGTGGAGGTGTGCGAGTCGCCGCACACGATGGTCATGCCGGGCAGGGTGAGTCCTTTCTCGGGACCTACGACGTGAATGATGCCGTTGTTCTTGTTCATCATGCCGTAGTATTCCAGGCCGAACTCGTGGGCGTTTTTCTCCAGCGTGTCTACCTGGTTGCGCGATACGGGGTCTTCAATCGGTTTGTCCTGGTCGTGGGTGGGTGTATTGTGGTCGGGCATGCAGTAGATGCGCTCGGGGCGGAAGCATTTCAGGCCGCGGGCTCTCAGTCCGGCAAAGGCTTGCGGGCTGGTGACTTCATGGCAATAAAGGCGGTCTATGAACAATTGCTGCGGGCCGTCGTCAACAATCTGTACTACGTGGCTGTCCCAAATCTTATCAAATAAGGTATTCATCTTTTTCAGTCTTTAAAGTTATTGATACAATCTATGTAGGCTTCTACACTGGCTGCTACGATGTCGGTGTTGGCACCGAAGCCGTAATAGGAGTGTCCCTTGTATTCTACTTGCATGTGCACCTTTCCCATGTCGTCGCTTCCCTTGCTGATGGCCTGGATGGTGAACTCCTTGATGGTCATCTCGCGCTTGATGATGTTTTTCAAGGCCCTTACGGCGGCGTCAACAGGTCCGTTTCCGCTGGCGCAGGCCTCAAACTTTTCTCCGGCAATGCTCAGGCCCAGGCTGGCTACGCTCTGCACGCCTACGCCGCTGGTCACCTGAAGGAAGTCCAACTTGATCTTGTGAGCATCCGAACGGTTGGCGCCGGCTATCACCAGGATGTCGTCGTCGGTGATTTCCTTCTTCTTGTCGGCCACGCTGAGGAACTTCTGATAGATTTCGTCAAGATGTTTTTCGTCGCTCACGTTGACGCCCAATACGCTGAGGCGATATTTCAGGGCGGCGCGTCCGCTGCGGGCTGTCAGGATGATGGAGTTATCGTCGATGCCCACGTCTTTGGGATTCATGATTTCGTAGGTCTCTACGTTCTTGAGCACTCCGTCTTGGTGGATGCCGCTGGAGTGGGCGAAGGCGTTGCGGCCCACGATGGCTTTGTTGGGCTGCACGGGCATGTTCATCAGCGAGCTGATGAGGCGGCTCACTCCGTAGATCCTGCGCGTATTGATGTTGGTTTCGATGCCCAGTTTATGGCACTTGAGTATCATGGCTATTTCTTCCTCGCTGGTATTGCCGGCGCGTTCGCCGATACCGTTGATGGTGACTTCCACCTGGCGGGCGCCGTTGAGCACTCCGCTCAGGGTGTTGGCCGTGGCCATGCCCAGGTCGTTGTGGCAATGGGTGGAGATGATGGCACGGTCGATGCCGTCGACGTGGTCCATCAGATACTTGATCTTGGCGCCATATTCATGGGGCAGGCAATAGCCGGTGGTGTCGGGAATGTTGACCACGGTGGCTCCGGCCTTGATGACGGCTTCGACCACGCGGGCCAAGTATTCGTTGTCGGTGCGCCCGGCGTCCTCGGCATAGAACTCAACGTCTTCTACGTATTTCTTGGCATACTTGGTGGCGGCGATGGCCTGCTCCAGGATGTCTTCGCGGTTGGAATTGAACTTATACTTGATGTGGTAATCGCTCGTGCCGATGCCGGTGTGTATTCTTTTGCGCTTGGCATACTTCAGGGCCTCGAAGGCACAGTCGATGTCTTTCTCCTTAGCTCGCGTCAGGGCACAAATGGTGGGCCAGGTCACGGCTTTTGAAATTTCTATCACGGAATTGAAGTCGCCCGGACTCGAGATGGGGAATCCGGCTTCAATGATGTCTACGCCCAATTGCTCTAACTGGCGGGCCACCTCGATTTTCTCCACGGTGTTTAACTGACAACCCGGCACCTGTTCGCCGTCGCGGAGCGTTGTGTCGAAAATAAAAAGTCTGTCGCTCATAATCTTCTACTAAATAAAAACCTCTCCACTTGTGGAAGCAGAGAGGCAAACACCTAAAAAATATACATATTATATCTAACATCTATTTACGCCTACTACTTCCGCAATCATTTCAATTGTAGAATATGCAGTCGAAGAATAGTGTTGAAACGTATCATCTTATTTTATTGATTAGTTATTATTGTTGTTAATGATTTGCCTGCAAAATTACGCACAATATTTCATTTTGCAAAGTTTTTCATCTGTTTTCTTTTACAAATCATAGGTTTCGTTGGCTTGCGGCGCCATTTTTTCAGTGGCGGAATGCGGGGCGGAGCGTTTCGGGAGGGAGATTAAGGGCTTGCGAGGTTGGCAGAAAGGGCGATTGGTTGTAATTTTGCATCGGTTTCGGCAGGGTAAGACGAGCCGGAGCCGACTCACGTTTTACTCCTTTTATAATATAGATACCATGAACGAAGTTTTTCATCTCATCAACAGTATGTCGCCTTACCTGCTGCTCGGATTCTTCTTAGCGGGTTTGATGCACGCCTTTTTGCCTCGCCACTTCCTGGCCCGTCACCTCTCGCGGCCCGACCTTCGCTCGGTGGTGAAGTCGACGCTTTGGGGCATTCCGCTGCCCTTGTGCTCGTGCGGCGTACTGCCGGCGGCCCTGTCGCTGCGCAAGGAGGGAGCCTCGAAAGGCGCCGTGGTGTCGTTTCTGATTGCCACGCCCCAAATCGGCATCGACTCGGCCATTGCCACCTTTAGCCTCATGGGCCTGCCCTTCGCCCTGGTGCGCCCCCTGGCGGCCCTGGTTACTTCGATGGTGGGCGGAGCGGCCGTCAACGCCTTCGCGCCCGATGCCGCCGGCCATGAACCGGCCTCGAGGAAGGACGCCGAAGGGGAACGCTCGTCGTTTGCCGGCCGTATGAAGGAAGCCCTGCGCTATGCCTTTGTCGAGATGATTCAAGACATGGGCAAATGGTTGGTCATCGGCCTCGTGGCAGCCGGCTTCATCACGGCCTTCGTACCCGAAGAGGCGTTTGCCGTCTTTCGTCACAACAGTCTGGCCTCGATGGCCCTGGTGCTGGTGATTGCCGTACCCATGTATCTTTGTGCCACGGGTTCCATCCCCATTGCCCTTGCCCTGATGCTCAAAGGGCTCACACCGGGAGCCGCCCTCGTCCTGCTCATGGCCGGCCCGGCCTGCAACGTGGCCTCCCTGCTCGTCGTGCGCAAAGCCCTCGGCACGCGCACCCTCATCATCTACCTGGCGGCCATCATCCTGGGCAGCGCGGCCTTCGGTGCGCTCATTGACTGCTGCCAGTTCAACGGCCTTATCGACGTGCTCTCCCACCCCACCCTCAACGCCTCTTGCGCTTGTCAGGACGACAGCCTGCTGCAATGGACCAGCTCAGCCCTTCTGACCCTCCTGCTGCTCTATGCCGCCCTGCGCTCCCTGCGCCACCCCGACCGGGGCAGCTCCTGCTGTTGCCACACGGAGGCGAAGGCCTCCTCCCCCTGCTGCTGCCACCGGGAAAACTCTTCCAAGCAGGAAACTCCGGCCCCGAAACCTTCTGACACCCCAGAGCATAAGTGCTGCTGCCACTGCTGCGACGACGATTAGCAGCGCCTTCCGAAATTTTTCTTCTTCTTCCCTGAAAAATATACCCGACAAATGTTGGGCGTATGCTTTATTGTATTACTTTTGC
>CALZOH010000049.1 GCA_945827465.1 uncultured Prevotellaceae bacterium | reverse complement strand
CGCAATTTCAACTTGCACGTCATGTAATGGACATTTTCACAGCGGAAATTAGGGTTACAACAAATTGCGAGTTTTAATTATTTTTTCGCTTATACTGCAAAAATGCTATCGATTTAGGATTTTTCTGTACCTTTGTGACATGTTTTTAGTCGAAATAATATACAAATTTCACATTCTGGATTGCACACAGCATTCCCAAACATCAATAACAATGAAAAGATTCATCATGAAAGCCTGTGCTTTTGCTTTGCTCTTCTTCGGATGGCAGGTTGGCTCACGGGCAGAGAACAGTCAGAATGAAGTACAAGCTACGGAAGCGACGGAAACTAACGTCTGCGTAGGAAACACCCCGCAAAGCGTCGGCACAAAGGAACTCGACTGGCTGGAGGATGTGGCCTCGCGCATCACCCTGCACGGATATGCTCAGGGTGGCTATACGTTTAGCAGCCGGAGCGACAGTAAGAGCAATACCTTTGACATCAAGCGTACCCTGCTATGGGCTACGGCTGATATCACACCGCGTTGGTCGTTTTGCTTCATGCACGACTTCAACAGTGTCGTGCAGGAATACTACACCGACTTGCGACTGATGCGAGGTAACGCCCTTCATGTACGCTTCGGTCAGTTCAAGCACGGATTCTCTTATGAGAATCCTCTTTCTCCCACTTCGATGGAAACGATTGACGTGTATGCAGAAGGTGTGACTTATCTGGCAGGATGCGGTAGCGACCCGCTCTACGGCAAAAATTATGGTCGTGAGCTCGGCCTCTCTGTCTATGGAGAGACAAGCAACAAGTTGTTGCGCTACGAGGTGAACGTGCTGAACGGACAAGGCATCAACCAAAAAGACAAGAACAATAAGAAAGACGTGATCGGACGACTGGAAGTGCGACCCTGCAAGGGACTTAATCTGGTGGCTACCGGCCAGCTTGGCTACGGCAACGCCCTGAAAGGGGGCACGGTGTTCAACCCCGGCATGCTGGCAGGACAGGACTACAAGCGCAACAGATGGTCGGTGGGATTCGACCTGAAGAATAGCATCATGAACCTGCATGGCGAATACCTCGAAGGTAAGGACGGAAAGGTGCAGAGTCGCGGTGCCTACCTCACGGGAAACAAGAAACTGGTCACCTTCCGCGACAATACTTCTCTCGACCTTGTAGCATCCTACGACTTTTTTAACTTCAATGTAGACCAATCATGCGACATGCACAAGGTAGTGGCCGGTCTGCAGTACTGGTTTTTCAAGAAATGCCGCTTCCAGGCGCAATATGTATATAAAAGTGCTCTGACCGACTACAGCACCTTCTTTGAGAATAAGTGCAACCATGCCATCATGTGTCAGATGCAGATAAGATTCAACTGATACCGCTAACCTATAAACTTCAGA
This sequence comes from uncultured Prevotellaceae bacterium, assembly GCA_945827465.1. Classification (GTDB taxonomy): domain Bacteria; phylum Bacteroidota; class Bacteroidia; order Bacteroidales; family Bacteroidaceae; genus UBA6382. The sequence goes on along the minus strand of CALZOH010000049.1, from coordinate 14,657 downwards.
TTAATGATTATCAAGATTGCATTGACCATAATCTTCCTGTGCATTATGGTCGGAGTGGGAATCTATTCCCGCAAACAGGCCAATTCCGTAGACGGCTTCGTGCTGGGCGGACGTAACGTAGGTGGATGGCTCACGGCTTTTGCCTACGGCACCAGTTATTTTTCGGCAGTAGTATTCGTTGGCTATGCCGGTCAATTCGGATGGAAATACGGACTATCCGCCTCATGGATTGGCATCGGCAATGCCGTGATAGGTTCTTTGCTGGCCTGGATCGTACTGGGCAAGCGCACACGATTGATGACACATCACATACAGAGTCGCACCATGCCCGACTTCTTCGGAACACGTTATGGCGACGAGGGACTGCGCATCGCAGCCAGCATCATAGCCTTCGTCTTCCTCATTCCCTACACCGCAGGCGTCTATATGGGTATCAGTAAACTCTTCGAGATGGGTTTTGGCATTCCCTACACCTATTGCGCCTTCATCATGGCATGCCTCACGGCCGTATATGTCATCTTGGGAGGCTACAAAGCCACGGCCATCAACGATTTCATTCAAGGTATCATCATGCTCTTCGGTATCACTGCCGTCATCTTAGTCGTCCTGCACAACCAGGGAGGCCTTGCGGCTGCCGTCGAGAAGATGAGCGAACAGGTACCTACGGCTCACGACATACAGAGCGGTGGCGGACTCTTTGCCAACTTCCAGGCCGGCGACTTTACCTCATGGTTTGGTCCCAATCCGTTAAGCCTCTTCGGAGTGGTAGTGCTGACCTCACTCGGCACCTGGGGACTACCCCAGATGGTTGGTAAGTTCTACAGCATTACCGATGAGCATGCCATCCGTCGCGGTACCATCATCTCCACGCTCTTTGCCCTTGTGGTGTCCGGCGGTTGCTATTTCCTGGGCTCCTTAGGCCGTCTGTTCCCCGAACCGGCCTTCAATGAGGCGAGTGGCAAGTATGCCTACGACAGCATCGTGCCCTCCATGCTTGAGACACTTCCCGACATCCTCATCGCCCTTGTCGTTCTTTTGGTGCTTTCAGCCTCCATGTCAACCTTAGCCTCGCTGGTGCTCACCTCCTCTTCAACAATGACGCTGGACCTCATCTACCGCGACAAGAAATCAGAGGAGAATGAAGTGGAAGGTGGAAAAATCAACGAGCAGGTAGCTCTGAAAATCGAACGCCGTAAAGTCATCGTAATGCGTGTGCTGATCGTCTTCTTCATAGTCCTCTCCCTCATGATAGCCCTCAATCCGCCCCATTTCATAGCCCAGTTGATGGGTATCTCGTGGGGAGCTTTGGCAGGTGCCTTCCTCGCTCCCTTCATGCTGGGTCTGTACTGGAAGGGAGTAACTCGTGCCAGTGTGTGGGCATGCTTCATATGGGGCGTAGGTCTTACGGTTGTCAATATGATGTTGGGCAATGCCTTCCTCAACCCCATTGACTGTGGTGCTGTTGCCATGGTAGGCGGCTTCGTCGTAGTATTCCTCGTCAGTCTTGTATCTAAAAAGATGGATCAGGATACGGTGAAAGCCATATTCACCTGCTACAAGAAAGACTGATTCCATAGAGTCACAAGTTCATGAAAGCGGCCGGAAAACCTTGTAAGTTTTTCCGGCCGCTTCAAGTTTGCAACCCCCTTCTCCCCTACTCCAACCGTTGTTTGATCATCTTCAACTTGTTATTAAAGTATTCTTCACTGAACCAATGGCCATCGATGCGCACCACATTACCCTGTTTGTCGAGCACTTCGTAATGAGGAATACCATTAAACTGGAACAACTCACGCAGCAACTCATAGTCGGCACGAGGCAATCGGTAGGTATAATCGTCCTTCAGATGCTTGGCCACATATTCCTGATAAGGTTTTTCGGGCGATTGGTAATCATTGGTGATGAACACAAAGGCTACTTCAGGGTTCTGACGCAGTCGCGCACGGGCAGCTGACGTTCCTTCAATATTACTGCGGCATGGTCCGCAACCGGTTGACCAAAAGTCAAGGAAAACATATTTTCCCTTGAACCGGTCGGTTATTTTCCGCAATATCAGCGTGGCCTGGTTCATTGGTAGGCAATAGGTAAAATCTTTGGTGTCGAGATAATGCTGATAGATCTTATCGGCCATCTTCTGATAGAAAGGCTCTGTAAGCTCTGATTTAGTCAAATGATAGGCGTCTTCTGCCTCCCGATCCAATTGGGCTCGGATTTTTTCTTTGTCTACAGCCGTGTTATCATTGGCATAAGCCACCGTGACGCTCTCGTTCAAGCGTTGCTGCAGCACGTTGAGCAAATGAACCTTGACCAAGACCGAAGGCTCATTTTGTCCGAACATGTTGCGGTCTAACGACAAAGCCATGCTGTCGGCCTCGGTATGACTCCGTTCAGCATAAACGCCACCCTCGTCAACCTTCCAGGCAGATTTCATTATCAAATCCATGTATGAATAACGGTTTTGGAATATGTCATAACGCTGAAACATCAGCACAAGCCGGTCGTCAACAATCAGCTGCTTGAGAAGGCGATAGTTTTCGGGCTCATTCATCTGGGCTTGCAGGACTGAATCAGTGCGCGAATCCCGCACCATCATTTCAAAGTCCAGAAAATGACAGGCAGCTCCCAACAAGGCCGACGTTTTTGCCACGGCATATTCCAATGGCGACAACTCGTATCGCCGTGCCAGATAGTCCAAAAGCCTTACATCGGTCTGGGCCACACGTTCCATCTTCTGAGCGAAGGCTTTGAAGTCGAGTTGCTTGGTATCTTCTCTGAAAGCACGATAATCGTAGGATGTCAAATCGTGGAATCCGTGTTGAAGCAAACGAGCGAAGGGATGGGGACGGCCCTCACCGACGGTATAATCCACTTTGCCATTCTTATTCACCAACATGTTGACCGTCATACCGGGCAAAGCGATAAAGGGAATGCTCGTCTGCTCAAAATAGAGCGTATAAGCCACGGGATGGTCCACCTTGAAACGACGCTCAAAGGTACCGTCGTCGTTCACCGTCACGGCAAGCGGATAGTCTTTCCCTGAAAAAATGTCGCGGTGTTCAATCGTGCCCAACCTATCGGCAGGTGGCACTTCAAACCGACCTCTGATACAGACACTGTCGGACGTAAAAAACGACGCACGAAAATCCTTTACCTCTTTACTTTCGTAGGGGAAAGGCTGCAACTTCATCGGTTTGCTCGCATCGTGAATGCCGAAGAACTTGAAATCATTCACAGCATAGCCTTCCAACAAGTCAAGAGCCCGCTGCCGGCCCTTGATCGGCTCGAAGACGAGGGTCACCACCGACTCCGACTGCCGGTCGACCGGCATCCATTCGTCTAAGGCATACTCCTTACAATATCGGACGGCATAATGACGACCATCGTCGGCGCGAAGAAACGTTGCATGAGAAAATCTAACGCTGTTCTGCGCATGATTTGTCTGCAGTGTCACCACGGTTGCAGTGTCGCTAAACGCCACCGACCTGACACTAAAATACGAGGCACTAATATATAAGCACGAAGGCTGGTTCCAAACAACCGTTTTTTTGGCCCAACAGCTCACGGTAATCATCAGAAGGGATAAAATAGCAATAGTTTGTTTCATTGTTGTCGTCATAATGGTTTAATAAATTAATGAGTAGGAATTAGGATTTGGTTAACTCGAGATAATAACCGAGCTTATATAGACGGAAGAGCAAGAGCGAAGGATGGCGGCTCAGCAGATTGGCACGCTCCAAGCCATGGAAAAGACGATGCCAAAGACGAATGAGCCACACAAGGTGAAGGCTTTCGAGACGCTGAAGCATTTTTACCAAGGTGACACCACCCTGATATGCGGCCGGCAATTGGCTCAACACCTGCAAGGCCGTCTCGGTTTTCTGCAGAAAAGAGGGGTTGCTGTCGATGCCGGTATGAACTAAAGCGTTGTCGATATGCACCACGGGCACAGCTTGACGGCAGAGATCGAGCCCCATGACCACATCTTCGTAGCCATAACGCCTGATGCTCTCGTTAAAAGGGATGCGGCGGACCACGTCACGAGGCATTAACACGTTAAAAGTGGTGAAGCGGCTGTAGGGAGTACGATTTTGGTGCTGAGACTGACGTTGGCGGTTGGCAGCACATTCATATCGGTAGCGCAAAGTGTTGTGAGGCGTGAGCGAACGCGCCGATGTGAAAACACCGCCGCAAATGACGGTCTGAGGATATTGCTCTGCCGCCTGAAGATAACGCGAGATGAAACCGGGCGAATGAAGTCGCGCATCGTTGTCGACAAAGAGCAGGAGGTCGTAGCGGGCTTTGCCGATGGCATCATTGAGCAAAGCTGCCTTGCCTTGATGCTGCTCATGAAGCAAAAAACAGGCATGGCTTATGGTATGAATGAGTTCACACTCTGGCGGAAGGTCTGAAGACGAGGTTCCATCATCGGTAACGATAATTTCATAATCGTCACACTCGGGCGCACGACTACATTCGCGCTGCAGCTCGCGTACCAGATCAATGGGAGCAAACGAACGAGTGGGAATGATGATACTCAATGAAGCCATTACGTCGATGTGAAACTATAGAAAAAGAAGATAAGAAATGGCAGAACCGGAAGAAGAAGCTATCCTCCCGGCTCTGCCCAGAAGAAACTGACTCAGATTATTTCAACCACTTGTCGAGCCAATTGAAAAAGGTGCGTTGCCACAAAATGGCGTTCTGCGGTTTCAACACCCAATGATTCTCGTCGGTGAAGAGCAACATCTGCGCCTCAATGCCCCGCAGACGTGCAGCATTGAAGGCAGCCTGCGCCTGAGAGTGAAGAATGCGGTAATCCTTCATTCCGTGAATGCAGAGAATGGGCGTGTCCCACTTATCAACACTTAAATGGGGCGAATCAGTGTAAGCATTGACCGACGCAGCATCCTGCAGCCAGGGCGCCATGCCAAAGTCCCAGTTAGGGAACCACATTTCTTCGGTTTCGAGATATTGTGCCGGCGTATTGAAGATTCCGTCGTGCGAAATAAAACACTTGAAGCGCTTATTATGATGTCCGGCCAACCAGTAAACGCTATATCCGCCGAAACTGGCACCAACGCAGCCTAATCGGTTTTCGTCTACATAGGGTTCTTGAGCTACGGCGTCGATGGCAGAAAGATAATCCTTCATACATTGACCTGCATAGTCGCCACTAATGGCTTCCAACCACTCCATACCGTATCCGGGCAATCCGCGGCGATTGGGTGCCACCACAATATAGCCATTGGCCGCCATTATCTGGAAATTCCAACGGTAACTCCAGAACTGGCTGACAGCCGATTGAGGTCCTCCCTGGCAGTAAAGCAGGGCGGGATACTTCTTGGAAGGGTCAAAATGGGGCGGATAAATCACCCAAACCTGTTCCTTCTTGCCGTCTGTCGTAGCAATCCAACGTTCCTCGACCTTGCCGAAAGTGAGATGCTGGTAGAAATAGGCATTCTCGGCCGTGAGACGAACGCCTTCTTTGCCCTTACGGGCAGGTATCAGAAAGAGGTCGTCGGCTTCGCTCATGCTCTGACGTTTGGCCAAGAGCGACTTGCCGTCGGGTGTGACCGAAAGGAGCGAGTAATTGTAGCGTCCCTCGGTAAGGCACTCCACTTTTCCCTTCAAATTGGTGGAATAAATCATGGTTGTAGCATGCCATACACCCGAGAAATATAAGGTTTTGGAATCGTTACCCCAAGCAAAAGCACTGACACCCGACTGGAACGACTCGGTGACATAGGATTTTTTGCCGGTAGCCAATTCGTAAACACAAAGTCGCTCGCGATCGCTCTCATACCCGTCGCGCTCCATGCTCTGCCAGGCCACATAACGGCCATCGGGAGAGAAAGCAGGGTTGGTATCATATCCCAAATTGCAATCTTCTGTGGTCTGATTGACCGATTGACGCTGGTAGGAACGGGTATCGTCGGTTTCGGGAGCCTGATATCCGGCCGGCTTACAAAGATTGGTAGTCTTCCCGGTGGTCAAGTCATAAAGATAAATGTCGCTGTCGGTGCTGGTAGCATAAGCTTTACCGTTCTTTTTGCGACAAGTATAGGCCAGGGTCTTTGAGTCGGGACTCCAGCAAAGCTGCTCAGTGCCGCCGAAGGGCAACATCGGACATTCGTAAGTAGTACCTTCGAGCAGGTCACGCTGATTGCTCAACCCGGAAAGGGAGAAATCGGCCAAGAAAGGATGAGGTACCGACGTAATGAAGGTATCCCAGTGCTTATACATCATATCGTTGATGACCATACCGGTTGTGAGGGGCAAGTCATCGGGTTTTGGCTCAATGAGAGAGTGGTTATCGACCTCTTGAATGAGGATGATTTTCTGTTCATCGGGCGAGAGCAAGAAACCGGCAATGTCTTTTTCTTCGTGAGAAAGCTGCCGACGGTTGTTGCCATCGGCATCCATCGTCCACAATTGGTTGCTTCCACCACGATTACTGAGAAATAGCAACTTTTTTCCACCTTCAATAAAGACGGCATCGGATTCGTTAGCCTCATCTTTGGTCAACAGACGCGATTCTTTGGTGGTTAAATTGAGCGAATAGAGCACGCGGTGACTCTTATTCTGCTCTACGCTGTAATAAGACACTACGTAGACGGCCGACAGTCCGTCCGGCGAGATGCGGCAATCGCCGATGCGGCCCATCGACCACAATGCTTCGGGAGTGAGAAGGTCGTTCGACAATGCGGGAGTAGACTTGCCGATAACCTGAGCGGTAGGAGCCTCGTTGGCAGCCGCCTGTGAGGTAACAAATGTCAGCATAAGCACTGATAATAGATAACGTAATCGATACATAAATGAATCTCTGGTATTTTTAATGATAAAACCCGTCAGAACTTCAAGCTGTCTGACAGGTTTTTAAATAGAATTATCTTGGTAGAACTATTTCCGACGGTATTTTTGTTTCTGCATTTCCTGTTGCTTTTGCAATGCTTCAAGGCGCGCAGCCAAACCTTTCATCTTTTCGGGATTATTCATATTCTTCTTATAGTTCTCCTCCAACTTTGCCAACAACTTAGCATCGTCGGTGCGCCAACGCAGCCACCAGAAGGTAACGGCACTGCCCAGGAGAGATATGAAATAATAGTAGTTAAGACCCGATGAATAGTCGTTGAACATGAAGAAGAAGAAAATGGGCATGAGCATCATCATCCATTGCATCATTTTCAACTGGTCGGCCTGCTGTCCCACCATGCTGTCTTTCTGCATTTTCATATTCAACCAGCTGTAAAGCAAGTTGGAGATACAGAAAAGCAGACAGAAAATACTAAGGTGATTGCCGATGAGAGGCAAATTGACACTCCAACTAATCACATCGTCGTAGGTGGAGAGGTCGTCTGCCCACAAGAAACTTTGCTGACGCAACTCAATGGCATTCGGTACAAAGTTGAACATGGCAATCCAGATGGGCATCTGAATAAGTATTGGCAAGCAACCACCCATCGGACTTACGCCATACTTGCTATAGGTAGACATGATTTCCTGTTGCTTCTTCATGCTATCTTCCGGATTGGGATATTTGGCATTCACCTCATCCAATTTCGGTTTCAATACACGCATCTTGGCGCTACTGAGGTAGCTCTTGCGAGTAGTCGGATAAACGATAATTTTCAAGAGTATGGTGATGAGCAACAAAACCACACCCATGGAGAAGCCTAAACTGGTCAGCCAGTCAAATACATAAATGGTAAAGAAGCGGTTGATGTACTTGAAAAGCGGCCAACCCAAATAAACAAGTTCGTCCAACTCAAGGTCTTTGCCCTCTTGCAGACTATAATTGTTCATCTTCTGAAGCAAGCGGAACTTGTTAGGACCGACATAGAACTGCATCGGGATGACCGATTCACCATCTTTGGCTTCAAAAGTCGTCTGCATATGGGCTTCATAGTCTTTGAGGAACCCACTATTCTCTGCCAAAGGCGTACTTTTGAGTCGTGCGTCGGTAAATCCGTTATAATTGATCATCACATAGCTAAAGAACTGGTTTTTGAAAGCTACCCAGTCGAGCGTTTCCTTTATTTCCTCGTCCTTTTCCTTTACTTCGTTCAGATAATCGGTTCCTCCGTCTTTCTCTTTATAAGTAAGGGTGGAATAACGGTTTTCAAACGTAAAACCTTTCTCTTGCGGACGAATGCGATCTTGCCAATCAATGGTGAGAGACTTATTGTTAGGCAACAAATGACGTTCAAGACCGGTGGTGCGAATCGTCAGATTGACCATATAAGTATTCGGTATGAGCGTATATTCAAAGCGGATGCTGCTGCCATCACGCCCTACAAGAGCCATGGTCACTGTAGAATCGGTGACATTCTCAGGTGTGAAGTAAGTTTCATCTGTACGGAGGTTCTCTTCCTTAAATGCCCAGGTATAATTGAGGTGGGAAGTGCTCTCAGTAAAAAGTTCAACGGGCTTTTGTTCTTGATTCTTGAAATCTTTAAGTTTTGCCGACACCATTGAACCTCCCAACGTATTGAAGTTGATACTGACAAGCTCGTTTTGAAGGGTAATCACGGAGTTTTCACCATGTTTTCCGCTCGCAAAAAGAGAAGTCGTGTCGAGCACCAATTGCAATGAATCTTTTTTAGCCTGTAAAATGGCCTGTTCGCGCAACTGAAGTTCACGTTCTTTTTCAGCATTGACAGCTGCTATAGAATCTTGTTGGCGGGCACGGGCTATATCCTCGGCGCTGGGCTGACTGAAATAGGTGAAGCCAATCATGACCAGCGCTATCAGTATAAAGCCAGTGATAGTGTTTTTATCCATATCGGTAGTAAAGCAAATAAATTGTAAGAGTTATTTTCCTTGTTTTTGTTCTTTGTTTTCAATCGATGCCTTGATGAAACTCATGAAGAGAGGATGAGGAGCTAAGACGCGACTGCTGTATTCGGGATGGAATTGTGTTCCGAGATACCATTTTAACTTAGGCACTTCGACTATTTCGACCAAATTGGTATCGGGATTCACACCGGAACAATGCATTCCTTGAGCTTCAAATTCATTCTTATAGGTATCATTAAACTCAAAGCGATGACGATGACGCTCTGAAATCTCTGTTTTTTGGTAAGCTTGGAAAGCCAGCGACTGCTCATCCAGACGACATTTATAAGCACCAAGGCGCATAGTACCCCCCATATTGGTGATATTCTTCTGTTCCTCCATGATATCAATCACATTGTGAGGTGTCTTTTCGTCCATTTCAGAGCTATTGGCATCGGCATACTTCAGCACATTGCGTGCAAATTCGATTACCATGATCTGCATACCGAGACAAATACCGAAAGTGGGAATATCATTGTTGCGACAATACTCCGCAGCAAGGATTTTTCCTTCAATACCACGCTGACCGAAGCCCGGACAAATGATAATGCCGTCCATGGCAGATACTTTTTCGCCCACATCTTCTTTGGTCAACTTCTCGCTATTGATAAAATGCGTCTTGAGTTTATAGTCATTATAGGTAGCCGACTGTGAAAGTGCTTCCAAAATGCTCTTGTAAGCATCCTGCAAATCATATTTTCCCACCAAACCGATATTCACCACCGACTTGGCATTGTGTCGACGAGTCAGAAAATCCTTCCAGGGACCAAGTATCACTTGCTCCTCATTGACTTTCATGCCAAACTTATTCAAGATAATGGTATCGAGTTTCTGTTCAGCCATCCTGACAGGCACCTCATAAATGGTGGGCATATCGATACTTTGAATCACGGCATCGGCATCCACATTGCAGAAGTTGGCCACTTTCTTGCGCAAGGACTGACTCAGTTCATGCTCCGCACGAAGCACCAATATATCGGGCTGAATACCCACACTCTGAAGTTCTTTTACAGAATGCTGAGTGGGTTTTGTCTTCAACTCCTTGGCTGCAGCGAGATAGGGCACATAGGTTAAATGGATACATAGGGCACGCTTACCCAAATCCCACTTCAACTGACGAATTGCTTCAAGGAAAGGAAGACCTTCGATGTCACCCACAGTTCCTCCTATTTCGCTAATCACAAAATCGTAGTCGTTTTTCTTGCCTAAGAACATGATATCGCGCTTGATTTCATCCGTGATATGTGGAATTACCTGAATAGTTTTTCCCAGATAGTCACCGCGACGTTCTTTTTCAATGACACTTTTATAAATTTTGCCGGTAGTATAATTATTGTACTTGGTCGTTTCAATTCCGGTGAAACGTTCATAATGTCCCAAATCTAAGTCGGTTTCTTGTCCGTCGGCTGTTACATAACATTCGCCGTGTTCATAGGGGTTTAACGTACCCGGATCAATATTGATGTAGGGGTCAAATTTCTGAATGGTGATTTTATAGCCGCGTGCTTGCAGCAACTTACCGATGGATGCGGAAATAATACCTTTACCTAATGATGATGCAACGCCTCCCGTTACAAAAATGTACTTAGTCTCTGACATAATAGTCTGTTAGTTGGTGGATTTAATAACGGGATGCAAAGGTACAAAAAATATCATGAAATCGATTGTGTCATTCTGCGATAATCCGACTTCAACTCCACAGAAGCATCCATTGAATATTTTCAATGACATTCCTTATCCTTTTTCACCGACAAAAAATGAAACGGGAAGGCAATGACGCTTATCAGGTGGCGACCAATCGGGCTTGGTCGAAGAAGACGAGAGAATTTTATCAGATTGATACGATTATGAACTAAAATGCTTATCTTTGCAACGTAAATCATCGCATAATGAAGAAATATTTATTGCTGGTTATTCTCCTCTTAATGTCTTTGTCTGCGTTAGCCCAACGAAAGAAGACCAACAAGAATGTTGAGACAGTACCGCAGTTGTCATATTCGGAAATTATAGCTAATAATTATGCCGACTCTTTAAGACTCTTGAAGAACTACTATGATTCGGCATGGGTTTACCAAAACAAGGATGTATTGCGTAACCCTTATTACTTCCAGATTTTTTTCAAGCCCACCCTTTACTCCAAACCTTTGTCACAACGCATGGACAATATTTGGGAAGGACAATACAATAAAATCAAACGTTATTATTCGTTAGGTGACTATCGCGACGAAGAATTGCAGCGTGATTCTGCCCGCAACAACATGTTGGCAGAGTTTTATATCAACTATCCGCAGTTTATCGATATCACGGAAGCGGAATTGCGCAGCAACGAGGGACTAAGAAAAGAGGCTGAAAATACCGCTCCTCTCAAGCACGACGTCACCTTATCCGACAAAATCACCCTTGAAACTCCACACGACGTTATCGAACCGGTTAAAGTAATCAGTCGTAGACCTAACTTTTGGAAATTGGCGGCTACCTTGCGCTTGCAATACTTCCAGTATTATTCATCCGAGAACTGGCGAGAAGGAAAAAACAAGTATAACTCACTCTCTATTTCGAGTTACATCACGGCTAATTACAACTTTAAAGACAAGGTGATCTTCAACAATAGTCTGAACTTCAATTTGGCTTTCCAGACTCAACGAAGCGACACCATTCATCCTATTCAGCCGACGAGCAACGAAATGCGTATGATCAATACGTTTGGTCTGCGCGCCATTAAGAACGTATACTATTCTGTGACGCTTGACCACCGCACACCGATTATACCGAAATACAATTTCAATAGCTATTATGTAACTCAAGACTTCTTCTCACCTTATCAAGGAGTCTATGGCGTCGGTTTTACATACAATGTGAGAATACTAAAGAAATATCCTATCAGTTTCAATGCTTCTCCGGTTTCTATTCAGTACCGCTACATGGACCGCAACGCTTTGGCCCGTTATGGCAAGAGCGGCAAACGCCATCATTACGAGGCATACGGTTCTAATTTGCAGTTGACATGGGACTGGCAGAAACTATTTAAGGTGTTGCGATGGAGATTGAACTGGACCTATTATACCAATTACAAGATGGTACAAACAGAGTGCGAAAACACGATTGATTTCTCCATCAACAAATACTTGGCCACCACACTCGTGATTATTCCCCGATTCGACGATACACGACTTGACTCGCGAGGAAGACGAAGAATACAGCTGAAAGAGACGCTGTCCTTCGGTTTTACCTATAATTTCTAAAAGCACATTACTTGATAAAGACTGCCATAGGCATTTTGGTAAAAACAACAAAACATCTATCTCATATGAAACAGAAAATCTTGGTTACTGGTGGCACCGGTTTTATCGGTTCGCACACTACGGTTGAATTAATTGAAGCCGGTTACGAAGTAGTAATAGTTGACAACTTGTCGAACTCCAACGCTGACGTTGTTGACGGTATCGAAAAGATTACGGGTGTACGCCCTGCCTTTGAAAAGGTTGATTGCACCGACGCTGCAGCCCTCGAAGGAGTATTCAAGAAATATTCAGGCATTCAAGGCATCATCCACTTTGCCGCATCGAAAGCTGTTGGCGAAAGTGTTGAAAAGCCTCTGCTCTATTATCGCAACAATCTGAACTCGCTGATGAACCTTTTGGAACTCATGCCGCAGTATGGCGTGAAAGGTATCATCTTCTCCTCTTCGTGCACCGTTTACGGACAGCCCGACCCCGAGAACTTGCCCGTTACTGAAAATGCCCCCATCAAGAAGGCCGAAAGCCCTTATGGCAATACCAAACAAGTTTGTGAGGAAATCGTTAACGACTATATCGTCAGTGGAGCGCCCATCAATGCAATCCTGTTGCGTTACTTCAACCCGATTGGAGCACACCCCACAGCCATTATCGGTGAGCTTCCCAACGGTGTACCCGCCAATCTGATTCCTTATCTCACACAAACTGCCATCGGTATTCGTCAGCAGTTAAGTGTATTCGGTGATGACTATAATACTCCCGACGGCAGTTGCATCCGCGACTTCATCTACGTTGTTGATTTGGCCAAGGCTCATGTGGCTGCCATGGCACACATTCTGCAGGGCAAGATGGAGAAGCCGGTGGATGTGTTCAATGTGGGTACCGGAAAAGGTAACTCCGTACTGGAACTGATTCATACCTTCGAGGAATGCACCGGTGTGAAGTTGAATTATAAGATCGTAGGCCGCCGCGCCGGCGACATCGAACAGGTTTGGGGTAATGTTGACAAGGCCAACCGCGTATTAGGATGGAAGGCTGAACATACCTTGGCCGATTCGCTGTCATCTGCCTGGAAGTGGCAACAAGAATTACGCAAACGCGGCATCATGTAATCCATTACTAACAGATATGGGCTGGTTGAAGTGTGAGTTCATCCCGACTTCATCCAGCCTATATTTTATGGTCTAAACAATGACACCAGCTTATATTTTAGAAGAATCTCTGCTTCGCAAGAACCTCGCACTCATCAGCGAGGTAGCCCGACGAGGAAATGTTGAAATCATCTTGGCATTAAAAGCATTTGCTCAATGGCGCACCTTCCCCATCTTCAGGGAATATATTGAACATACCACGGCCAGTTCGCTCTACGAAGCCCGATTGTCGGCCGAAGCTTTCGGAGGACTCACCTATACCTATACTCCGGCCTACGAAGAAAGTACGTTTGAAGAATTGTTGCAGTATAGCGAGCACATCACCTTCAATTCCCTGAGTCAATATCGCCATTTTTATCCGCTCATCCAACGTTGGCAAGACCGGGACGAACGACATCATCGGGTTTCTGTCGGCTTACGCATCAATCCTGAATATTCCGACATCACTACCGAACTGTATAACCCCTGCGCACCCGGTTCACGCTTCGGAGTCTTGGCCACGCAACTACCAGACCAACTCCCTGAAGGTATTGAAGGATTCCACTTTCATTGCCTCTGCGAAAACGGTTCCGACTCCCTCGTAAGAGTGCTTCAAAGAGTGGAAGAAAAATTCTCAGCCTGGTTGCCGCAACTGAAATGGCTCAATATGGGCGGTGGCCATCTCATGACCAGAAAAGATTACGATATAGAGCTGCTCGTCACTACCCTCCAACAACTCCATCAACGTTACCCCAACTTGCGATTGATTATGGAACCCGGAAGTGCCTTCTTGTGGCAAACCGGATACTTGCGTGCCGAAGTAATTGATGTAGTCGAAAACCATGGAATCAAAACTGCCATACTCAATACGAGTTTCACCTGTCACATGCCCGACTGTCTGGAGATGCCTTATTACCCGACAGTGCGCAATGCCGAGTGGTTTGACGAAAAAGAGCCTCTACCCGAAGGACACCTTTACCGTTTGGGCGGGAATAGTTGTTTAAGCGGCGACTACATGGGCGTTTGGCGTTTCGACAAGGAGATTCAGGTGGGCGACACCATCATTTTTGAAGATATGATTCATTACACCACCGTCAAGACCAACATGTTTAACGGAGTGGATCATCCATCCATGTATCTACACCACTTGGATGGGAAGATGGAACTTCTCCGATGCTTCTCTTATGAAGATTATCGCGACCGCATGAATTAAAAACACTCCACCCTTTTATAGGTGTTATGGCCAAGAACTTCCTGCTTTGAGGTAGAGAATGCCGTTAGCTGTGACGAAATAGCCATACTTTCACTTAAAGTGAACCTCGTGTGGTCATAGCAAAGCCTCTCTTTAATCTAAAGAAAGCCTCGTGTGGTCACACACTAAGCTCTCTCCAATGAAGAGTGCGCTCATGTGATATCACACTAACCTCACTCCAGTGAAGAGTAAGCCTCGTGTGGT
>CALZOH010000048.1 GCA_945827465.1 uncultured Prevotellaceae bacterium | reverse complement strand
ATCTCCGAATCGTTTTGCTGATTAAACCTCAATCGGTCATTAGATTGTTTTGCGCCAACAAACATTCCTTCAATTTAACCCAACAAGGCATTCCTTATATTTATCCCAAATCGGTCATTAGAAACTGATCTTCGTGGTGCGATTTGTAACTATCAGATATATAGCAATTTATAATTGCAATTTTCTAATGGCGGTCATTAGAAAATCAGTTTAGACTAGCATTGTATATTAACGAGTTACAGACGTGCCACGGAAAAAATCAGTTTCTAATGACCGATTTGGGTTTATAGAGGTTGTTCTTGGGGTAAATGTTACTTGTTTAGGTTGTTGCCAAACAATGCCAGAGTTTAACCCAAATCGGTCATTAGACTATTATGCGCAAACAAACTTTCTTTTTGTCATCTGCCTTTCCGTTTTTCGGTTGCAATGGAACCCCATTGCGCCCTCAAAACGTAGAGACATCTGAACAAAAACAAGAGTTGTTATCATCATAACGCTAATGACCGATTTGGGTTAAATTAAAGAGCCGTGTGATAAACAAAATAAAGGCACGCATTCCGAAGAATCGTGCCTGTCACTTTTCTGTTTGAAAGATTGCGATAGATTATTCACCCGGAGCAATAGCGCCAGAGGGGCAAACGTCAGCGCAAGTACCGCAGTCAACGCAAGTGTTGGGATCGATTGAGTAGATCTCGCCTTCAGAGATAGCTCCTGAAGGACACTCACCAATACATGTACCGCAAGCGACGCAATCGCTACTAATTACATAAGCCATAATTGATACTATTATTTAAGTTAAAACCTTTGCAAAGGTAGTTGAAGTTGGGCAATAAGAAAAGGAAATGTCGTTTTTTTTTCGTCGCTGCTTTCAAATCGTGTTGCCTTCCCCAGGCTCCAATCGGCCGTTATACGCTGTGATACAAGCGGCTTGTGACGTCAAATCGTAGACCGGCGCCAGTAGCTTCTGTGCTGTTGCTCTCGCTCAGGGCCGTGCGGTGGTGGTCGACATATCAAAGATGAGTAAATTTCTATACATTGTGAGTGCTTCGTTATTGTTTTTTAGTACCTTTGCTTCTTGGATAAATTTAACATAAACATTTATATATATGAAAAGACTGGAATCACTTGATGCCTTGCGAGGCTTTGACATGTTGTTTATTTCCGGTGGTGCTTCCCTTTTAATAGCTTTGGCCGCCTTATTCCCCGATAATGCCGTATGGCAAGTCATTGATGAGCAGATGCGTCATGTTTCGTGGGACGGATTAAGACATCATGACACGATTTTTCCCCTGTTTTTGTTTATTGCAGGTATTTCTTGGCCGTTTTCTTTAGCTGCCCAGCGCGAGCGGGGCGCTTCGTGCGGTAAAATTTATCTGAAGATTGTGCGTCGCGGTCTTACCCTATTCCTTTTAGGTATGATCTACGGCGGTTTGCTCAACATGCACTGGGATACACAGCGTCTCTGCAGCGTGTTGGGTCGCATTGGTTTGGCGTGGATGTTTGCGGCATTGCTTTACACCTCGGTTCGCGACTGGCGAAAGCTGTTGGGCTTCTTGGTGGCATTGCTTGTTGGGTATTGGTTGTGCAATATCTTGTTGGTGGCACCCGATGCTCCGGCCGGAGCCGACCTTCTTTCGCGTGAAGGAAATATCGGTTGCTATCTCGACCGGGTTATCTTGGGCGCACATTGTTATCGTCCGGGTGTCTACGACCCTGAGGGTCTGTTCTCCACCTTGCCTGCCATCGGTACGGCCTTGATGGGAATGCTGACGGGTCGCTTTGTCTTGTCGGATGAGAAGCAGCTGACGCCCGCTCGCAAGGCCATGTGGATTGCCGTGGCCGGTGTGGCCTGTGCCTTGATAGGTTGGGTCTGGAATTTTGTATATCCCATCAACAAGTCTTTGTGGAGTAGCTCGTTTGTGATGGCTGTGGCCGGCTATTCGCTGTTGATGTTTGCGCTGTTCTATTATATTATTGATGTGCGCAATTGCCGTCGTTGGGATTTCTTTTTTGTGGTGATCGGTATGAATTCTATCACTATCTATCTTACCCAGCGTTTCGCCTTCTATTACGGTGTTCATCGTGAGGTGTTCACCGGGTTCAAGGAGTTGTTCCCCGAGTTTTTACAGCCTACGGTGAATGAAGTGACCTATATTATAGTATGGTGGATCTTCTTATTGTTCCTATATCGTAAGAAGGTATTCTTGAAAGTCTGATGTATATTTCACTGTAAAGTGCCGCCGGTAGCCTTGCCGGCTGCGTAGATGGAATCGGTCATTGGATGGGGCGTTTTTCTACCCTTCAATGACCGATTTTATCATGATTTATGATGCTTTTCACAGTGTGTTGAAGGGGAAGTGTGAAGGGAAAACACGTTTTCGACGAAGCGAATTTGTTAAAATTCACAGTGGGTTTTAACATTTCAGGGCGAATATTCTATACATGCTTGTCTTAGTGTTGTTTTGCGGGATCTAGAGGGCATTTATAGAGCGTTTTTTAGTGGTTTTGTCACGCGTAGAAAGGGCTAAAACGGCCGTTTTAATGCTTTTGTCACCCGGAAAAAGTAGTTATAGTTGTCAATTTAAACACTTCATCGCTTGACAAAACGACTAAATAGTTCGTGACAGTGACTTTGTCAAGGTGACAAAGTGGTCAAATAAGTCATTTCAGCACTGTTTTCGGCTGACAAAATCGCTTGTTTTTGTCAAAAAATCTATGTTTCCACTTGAAAACCCGTTGCTCCCTTTTGTCGATCAGTTTCTTGGTCGATAGCGACAGTTTTTAGGCCGACTTTCAGTGACTGCTGAGGCTGACGGAGGCAGTTGCCTTATTGTCGCGAGTGCGGTCTTCGGTGCGTGCATTCGGTTCCTTCCACCTGCTTTTCGCCAATTAATCATGAAGAAAGAAGAAGGGCAACGCAGCGTAATAACATATTTTCAGTAATTTTGCAAGCATCTTTGGCTATAAAGCCGAAGAGAAGTTATCACATACAAATATTCATGAAGGGTTTATTCATTAATAAATGGACTGGCGGTTTCTTGCTGACCGTGATGTCGGTATTTTCTGCTTCCGCACAGTCGGTAAGTAAAGAGGTCATGGAAGAGATGGGTCAGATGATTCATCAGAAAGTTCGCGAACAGGCTCAAGTGGGTCGTGTGAGGGTTCGCTCCGTAGATATTACGAAAGATTCGGTCAAGGTCATTGCCACCGACAATCTTTTTGATGCCCCCATGCGCCCGGCGCTGGTGGAAGAACTCTATGCCGGAGTTCGTGGACTGTTGCCCGAAGCGGAACGGGAGAAGACGTTAGTGCTCTTTTCAGCCGGACAAGCCATCGAAAACCTCATACCTTATTATTATAGGGAGAGTAAGGGGAAGAAGAAGGACAAGAAAACGCTGTTTTTCGCCACACCCGACAAACAAGTGCCGCTGGTGAGCAATGCTTCCGCTCCGTTATCGTTTAAAGAAGGTCTGCAAGGTCGCCATATAGCCATGTGGCAGAGCCACGGATGGTATTACGAGGCCAAGCTCGACCGGTGGGAGTGGCAGCGAGCCCGCATTTTTCAGACCGTAGAAGATTTGTACACACAGAGCTACGTGTTGCCTTTCTTGGTTCCGATGCTCGAAAATGCCGGGGCCTACGTGATGTTGCCTCGCGAGCGCGATGCCAATCCCTATGAAGTCATTGTCGATAACGACAGTCGTGAAGCCACCGTCGATGCCAAGGCCGAGAATGCCACTTATCGCTCGCAATTCAAGAGCCGCTACACCGAGGTCAACGGCGACGAGGCCTGGCAAAAGGGAGAGGGAGAAGGCGGTTTTGCCTATCGCCGTCAGATGTATATCAATCATGAGAATCCTTTCAACGAAGGAACCTATCGACAAATCACTACCGTCAAGAAAGGCAATGAAAGTAAGGCCGTATGGACACCCGACCTGCCGGCTTCAGGCGAATATGCCGTCTATGTATCTTATCGCACCCTGCCCAAAAGTACGGATGACGCCCGATATACGGTTTATCACAACGGCAAGTCGACCACCTTCCGCGTCAATCAGCAAATGGGTGGCGGCACGTGGATTTATTTGGGTACATTTCATTTCGACGCCGGCTGCCAAGATAAAAATCGCATAGAATTAAGCAACCTGTCTTCCAAGAAAGGCCTTGTGGTCACCGCCGACGCCGTGAAAATAGGTGGCGGAATGGGTAATATCGGCCGATATGTCGATAAGGACAGTCAAGAAGAGGTTTCGCTCATCACACCGGAGCAGGCTCAGGTGAGCGGATACCCCCGTTTCTGCGAAGCAGCGCGTTATTGGATGCAATGGGCCGGTGTGCCCGACAGCATTTACGACCTCTCGGGCTCGCGCAACGATTATACCGACGATTATCGCAATCGCGGCTTGTGGGTAAATTGGTTGATGGGCGGTTCCTATTGTAATCCTGATGAACCGGGCTTGAACATTCCGATGGACCTTTCGTTTGCCTTCCACACCGATGCCGGTACGACGCTCGATGACCGCATTATCGGTACGCTGGCCATCTACGACTCCGAGCATCACGACGGGAAACTGCCTGGTGGCGCATCTCGCGGCCTGTGTCGCGACCTGACCGACTTGGTGCAGACACAAATCGTGAGCGACATCAAGGCCCAGTGCGAGCCCAATTGGACGCGTCGTCAGCTGTGGGACAAAGCCTACTTTGAAGCCTGGTCGCCCAAAGTGCCGGCTATGTTGCTGGAGTTGCTCTCGCATCAGAATTTTGCCGACATGCGATATGGTCTCGACCCGCGTTTTCGCTTTATTGTGAGCCGCGCCATCTATAAAGGTATGCTGAAATTTCTCGCCACGCAACGCAAACAGGCCTACGTAGTGCAGCCCTTACCCGTTTCGCACATGACATTGACCATGTCGCCCGAAGGCGAAGCCCGTCTTACCTGGCAACCCACCGCTGACACGCTCGAACCCACCGCCGTTTCAGACCGATATATCGTCTACACCCGTTGCGGACAAGAAGATTGGGACAACGGACAAGTGGTCACGTTGCCCGAATATTCCGTGAAGCTGCAACCGGGCGTTATTTACAGCTTCAAAGTGGTGGCTGCCAATGAAGGAGGCCTTAGCTTCCCCTCCGAAATCCTTTCTGCCGGATTGGCATCGGGCAGCGCAGGCCAGGAAAAGCCGGTTTTGGTAGTCAACAACTTCAATCGCATCAGTGCTCCGGCCGATTTTAAGGCTTCAGCACCGGCCGATACCTCCTTGGCAGGCTTCCTGGACGAAGTAGACCACGGTGTGCCTTACCTGCGTGACATCAGTTACATCGGCACGATGAAGGAATATCGCCGCCGCATCCCTTGGATGGACGATGATGCCTCCGGCTTCGGCGACAGTTATGCCGATTACGAAACGCAAGTGATAGCCGGCAATACGTTTGACTATCCTGCCGTTCATGGTGCTGCCATCCTGGCCGCCGGGCGCAGTTTCGTTTCGTGTAGCGACGAGTCGGTCAAGGACAGCATCATCTCTTTGAACGATTATCCGATGGTCGATCTCATCTTGGGCAAGGAATGTCAGACCAAAATGGGGCGTGGCGGAGTCTTCCCCTTGGAATTTAAAGTGTTCGATGCCGATATGCAGCGCCGCCTGACGGCCTATCTCCGCCAAGGAGGACGTCTCTTTGCCTCAGGAGCATTCATTGGTTCTGACCTGTGGGATAGCCGCGTTGCCTCGTCACAGGAGTCCGACCGAAAGTTTGCCTCAGAGGTGCTCAAATATAAGTGGCGCGTCGGACAGGCTGCCCGCCGCGGAGCCATTAAGTGTGTCAAATCTTCGATCATTCCACAGGGGACCTTTACGGGCGACTATCGTTACTTCAATGAATTGAACAGCGAGTGCTACGTAGTGGAAAGTCCCGACGCCATCGAACCTGCCGACAAGGCCGCAGCCACCGTGATGCGCTTCACCGAGAATAACCTCAGTGTCGCAGTAGCTTATAATGGCGCAGATTATAAAACCTTCATCATGAGTGTGCCTTTTGAGACCCTCACGACCCCTGCCCAGCGCGAGCAACTCATGAAGCAGATTCTCGGTTTCCTGAAATAATATGTCAACTACTATTTGGTTCTCTATGAAATATCTTCAGAAAATAGTCGTCCTGCTCCTTTGCTGCTGGTCGTTGACCGTCGGAAGGGCAGGCGTAACCCCTTTTCGGTTTGCACAATTTACCGACGTCCATCTCAATCCCGGCGGTGACGGTCCCACACACGATCTCATGAAGTGCATAGCCCAGGTGAACGAAACACCGGGCCTTGACTTCGTGCTCGTAACCGGTGACTTGACCGAACAAGGCGACCGCTTCATGATGCGGAAGGTGAAGGATTGTCTGCAGCAACTCAAAATACCCTATTATGTCTATCTTGGCAACCATGAGACCACGTGGAGCGAGTCGGGTTGCACGGCCTTTCAGGAGATTTTCGGTCCCGAAACGCAGACTTTTGAGCACAAAGGTGTGACATTTATAGGTTTCAACTCCGGACCACTCATGCGTATGGCCTACGGACATGTATCTCCCTTTGACATAGATTATCTTAAAAAGCAACTGGCCGCATCTCCCGACAAACCGGCCATTATTGTTACTCATTACCCCATGACCGAAGGCGATGTCGACAATTGGTACAACGTGACCGACGCGGCACGACGGACGGGTAATGTGCGTCTGTTCATCGGCGGACACTATCATTCCATGCGCAAAATGAGTTATGACGGCATACCGGGCGTATTGATGCGCAGCACCTTGCGCGATGGCAACGGAAGACCTGGTTATGGCGTTTACGAAGTGACCGATTCAGAAATAAAAGTCTATCAGCAGAACGTGGGAGAGGCTCCGACCCTCTTCGCAACCTTCGATTTGCTCAAGGCAACCTATGATCCCAATGGAAAAGCCCAGAAATATCCCGATTATAGCGACAATGAGCGCTTCCCCGAAGTAACCGAGTCTTGGGTAACCTCTACGACAGGTGCATTCTACAGTTCTCCGGCGGTAGAAAAGAAACGTGTCTTCACAGGAGACAATGAGGGCAACATCAAAGCCTTTAGTTTGAAGGACGGAAAACTGTTATGGCAGTTCCAAACGGGTCGTCGCATCATAGGAGGACCTGCGGTGAGCAAGGGAATCGTTGTTTGCGGTTCAGCGGATATGAATATCTATGGTTTACGTGCTTCTGACGGAAAACTTTTGTGGAAGCACTCGGCCCGACGTCCGGTGTTGGGTGCCGTAACCATTGCCGACGGCGTGGCATATATCGGTGCAAGCGATTCTACCTTACGTGCCATTGACGTAAAGACCGGTCAGCTGGTATGGGCTTATCGGGGCGTACGGGGATATATCGTTTCAAAGCCACTGGTTACTCACGACAAAGTGATATTCGGTGCATGGGACAATACACTTTATGCGCTGGCCCGTGGAACGGGTAAAGAACTGTGGAAATGGACAGGAGGTCTCACCCGCATGCACTTCTCACCGGCATCGGTATGGCCGCAGGCAGCCGACGGACGGGTGTTTATCGTTGACCCGCAGCGTGCTATGACAGCCATCAACCTGGAAAACGGCGAAACATTGTGGCGGACCTTCCAATCGAAAGTGCGCGAAAGCATGGGGCTTTCGGCCGACGGCAAGCGCGTCTATGCCAAAACCATGGAGGATAGCCTGGTGTGTTATGCAGCAGCTGACAGTCCGCACGAACTTTGGGCTTGTAACGTGGGCTTTGGCTATGAACACGGACCGTGTATGCCGCAGGAAAAAGACGGCGTAGTCTTTTGCAGCACCAAGGACGGCTTGATATTTGCCGTAGAGGGAAAAACCGGACAGCTTCTGTGGCGCCACAAGGTGGGCAATTCCTTGATGAGTACCGTGGTTCCCCTCAGCGCGAAAGAGATTCTGTTTAGCAATACCGACGGACAAGTGGGATTGCTTCGTGTAAAACAAGTTAAGAAAAAATAATATGAAGAGAAAACAACTGCTGTTCTGTTGTCTGGTGCTTTGCATCAGCCTTTTGCCCGTGCGTGCGGCCGAGATACGCATCAAAACCGGTATCGAAGTGCTCAAATCCCAAAACTTCAAGTTGCTGCAAGGCAAGAGAGTGGGTTTGATTACCAACCCGACGGGTGTTGACAATGAAATGCAGTCGACCATCGACATTCTCTATCAGGCACCGGGCGTAAAACTCACAGCCCTTTATGGTCCTGAGCATGGAGTAAGGGGTAATCAGCATGCCGGCGATAAGGTAGACGACAATCGAGACCCCTCGACCGGGCTGCCTGTCTATTCTCTTTACGGCAAGACCCGCAAGGCCACGCCCGAAATGTTGAAAGATGTGGATGTACTGGTTTACGACATTCAGGATATAGGTTGCCGTTCGTTCACCTATATCAGTTCTATGGGTCTGGCCATGGAAACGGCTGCTGAACTCGACAAGGAATTCATCGTGCTCGACCGTCCCAATCCCTTGGGTGGAGAGAAAGTCGAAGGGTGTTTGACCGAAGATGATTGCATATCTTTTGTCAGCCAGTTCAAGATACCTTATATATATGGTCTCACATGTGGCGAGTTGGCCATGATGCTCAATGGCGAACGGATGTTGAAAGGGGAGAAGCCCTGCCGGTTGACGGTGGTTAAGATGAAAGGATGGAAGCGCAAGATGAATTATGAGGATACCGGCCTCCAGTGGATTCCTTCATCACCCCATATTCCTCAACCCGTTTCGGCGGTGAGCTATCCCGTGAGCGGTATTTTAGGTGAATTTAGCTATATGAATATCGGTGTTGGTTATACGATACCTTTCCAAATGTTTGCCGCTCCTTGGGTGGATGCCCTGAAACTATCGAAAAGATTAAACGCATTGCAGGTTCCCGGTGTGGTATTCCGCCCCATTTATCTGAAACCTTTCTATGCTGCCATGCAGGGCGAGCAAATACAAGGTGTGCAGGTGCACTTCCTGGATTATCGCAAGGCTCCGCTGACCGATATACAGTTCCTCGTGATGCAGGAAGTTGCAGCACTTTGGCCCGAACAAAAGGTATTTGAGGTAGCCGATCCGAAGCGTTTCAGGATGTTCGACCTAGTGTGTGGCTCCAAGCAGATACGTGAACGCATGAGTCGCACCTATCGCTGGGACGACGTAAAGCCTTATTGGTATAAAGATGTAGCTGCCTTTAAGCAGCTTTCAAAGAAATATTATCTGTATAAGTAGTGATGGACAACATTCATCAACCTTCTTCGCGCATCGTAGCCCTGGACGTGATGAGAGGCATTACGATTGCGGGAATGATATTGGTCAACAATCCCGGTTCGTGGGGCTATTTGTATGCGCCGCTGGCCCATGCCCGGTGGAACGGACTGACGCCTACCGATCTGGTTTTCCCCTTCTTCATGTTCATCATGGGAATGTCCACCTATCTTTCCTTACGAAAGTACGGCTTCCGGCTCACAAAGACTTCGGCTGCGAAGGTGCTTCGTCGTGTGGTAGGTCTTTATTTGGTAGGACTCTTCATTGTGTGGTTTTCGCGCTTCTGTCACTATTGGCACGGAAATCCTGACGCGATGGCTCCTGACTTCTTCGGACGTTTGTGCGAAGCCGCTTGGAGTTTTCCGACGATTCGTCTTACGGGTGTACTGGCCCGTTTGGCCATTTGTTATGGGCTTACTGCCTTTACGGTAATGCTTCTTCCTCACCGTCATTTGCCCAAGTTCATCGTCGGATTGCTCTTGTGCTATGCCCTTTTGCTCTTTGGCGGCAACGGATATTATTATGGGACTGAAGAGCACAATCTGCTGAGCCTGGTGGACCATGCTCTTTTGGGCTCTCAACATCTCTATAACGATAATGGCATCGATCCCGAAGGCTTGCTCAGCACTTTGCCCTCGTGGGCGCACGTTCTCATCGGTTTTTGTGTGGGGCGTGAGCTGGGAGAGGGGAGTGCCGCCGGCCGTTCGTTGAGGGATAAGATGCTCTTTCTGCTTTTGCTGGGTGGAGTGCTCACTTTCTCCGGCCTTTTGCTTCACTTCGGTTGTCCCATCAACAAAAAGATCTGGTCACCCACCTTTGTGCTGACCACCTGCGGAATGGGCAGTACGCTCTTAGCACTATTAATATATGTAGTGGACGAGCGCAAAAAGGTGCGTTGGAGTCACTTCTTCCAGTCTTTTGGCGTGAATCCCCTCTTCATGTATCTGATGAGCGACATCGTGGCCATACTTTTGGGCAGTGTACAGGTGAGTTCCGGTGAGCGGACGCTCTCTCTGCACGGATGGATTTATCAGAGCATGGTTCCCGTGATGGGCGAGCTTAATGCGTCGTTAGCCTATGCGCTGTTGTTCCTTCTGCTCTGTTACCTGATGGCCCTTCCTTTATATCGCCGCAAAATCTATATTCGTTTGTAGACTTTATTGATCTGCCCCAATGTTGACGACTTGTTGCAGGGGTTCGTCGTCAATGTCGCGGGTTCCCATGGCATAACCTCTCAGCACGAGCGCTTTCCCACGAGCGGGTGATGACTTCTTCAGATGCAGGTCGGGATGCTCCGCTTTCGTGCTGCGTAGCTGCGGCTGCCGGTCGAAGTGAGACGTCAGGTCGCCACTGGCTTGCTGCCAGGAGGCAAAGTCGGTATATTCCTTGCCGTCCCACATCCACTTGTGGTTCTTCTTGGTGGGGGAGTAGTAGAGGTTGCCGCCAATGAAATTGTTCTTCCCCGAGGTGGTGTATTTCCTGATATAAATGTCTCTGTCGGTCACCGCATAGATGATATTATTGGCTATTACGTTTTCTTCGCATAGTTCCGACAGCCTGATTTCACCCTCACTGCTGTTGTCGCGGTCATTGACCTTGAGGTAATTGTTGGTACCGTTCAACTGACCTCCCTTTTGGTTGTTGTTGAAGAGGGTGTTGTTGACAATATAACACGATTTGGTGCTCAAACCGTCGAAACCTAAATAAGCTCCCAGATAAATGCCTGTGCGAACATTGTTGTAGACGAAGTTATGGCGCACGATACAGTCGCGTGTCTGCAACTTATAACTCTCGCTGCATAATCCGATGCCGCGGTCACAGGCAAATACTTCGTTTTGTTCCACGATGGTGTTGGCATTGCCGCAAAGGTAAATGCCGATCGCCCCACCGTTCGATACGGATTGACTCCAAAAGTCCTGAGACAATTCATGGGTGCAGCGATAGACACGATTACGTCTTACCACACCGTTACGTGCAAAGTTGACCGAGATGTCTCCACCCGGGTTCAGGTT
The DNA here is from genome assembly GCA_945827465.1 of uncultured Prevotellaceae bacterium. Lineage (GTDB taxonomy): Bacteria > Bacteroidota > Bacteroidia > Bacteroidales > Bacteroidaceae > UBA6382. Next base: position 4,811 of record CALZOH010000048.1, on the reverse strand, counting down.
GTCTCCGCCCGCAATGATGATACCGATGTTTTCAACGTCGTGCACTTCGTTGTCTTGAATGGTGAAGTCGGTGACGTTGCCGGCCAGGGTTACGCTCTCGCTCGTGCCGCTATGAATGTCGAAAACTTCACAGCCCTCGATGAGCAGATTGCGGATGGGTTTCTCATTATTCGTTCCGAGTACCAAGATAGCATGTGCACTGCGCCAGTCATCGCCTGAGTCGAGCACCAAACAGTCGTTTTTGATGTCGTAGACCTTACATCCACGCAGTGAGATATTGGAGGAACTCCCTCCGATGTAGATGCCCTCCGGGTCGGTATTGTTGGCTGCGTCGTGACTGTGACAGACGTGCAGGTTCTCAAACTGTAGGTAGTCAACATCGACCACTTGCACGAGTGCCTGCTTCCAACCTTTGACCTGAAGATGGGTACCGTCGATCTTGGCCGTTTCGCCCGGAAAACTTTTCAAGGTAATCAGTCGCCCGGGTTCACCCGATTGTTTCGGAACGACAAATTCGCCGTAGCTGCCTTCACGCAGAAAAACCGTGTCGCCCGGACTGACCCGTTGGAGGGCAGCTGCAATGGTGCGCAACGGATGGCTCTTGTTTCCTTGATGAGTGTCGTTGCCCGTGGGCGAAACATACCAGTCGGCCGAAGCCGGTGTTAAAAGTGAAAAACTGAGGAGGAGATAGGTAAGTAATGATTTCATCTTTGAAGAATAGTTGTAGGATAGTTGTGAATTGTCAGGATGGTTTTCTAACAGATATTTCCCTTCGTTGGTTAAATGTTACCGTCGGTCGGCTTGGAGTTGCTGACCGACGGAATGGGATGACCGGATGACTCCGGGTGAGGAGTTAGTTGTGGACGAGGGTTCCGATTTCTTCCCCTTCGAGCACTTTCTTTAAGTTGCCATATACATCCATGTTGAAGATGTAGATAGGCAGGTTGTTCTCTTTGCACATGGTAGTAGCCGTGAGGTCCATGACTTTTAAGCCGCGGTGATAGATTTCGTCATACGTAATATCGTGAAATTTCGTAGCCGTTGGGTCTTTTTCGGGGTCAGCCGTGTAGACGCCGTCGACGCGTGTTCCCTTTAACATGACATCGGCTTCTATTTCGATGCCGCGCAGTGACGAGCCCGTATCGGTAGTGAAGTAAGGATTGCCTGTTCCGGCACTCATGATGACCACTTCGCCGCGTTGCAGACATTCTAAGGCTTTCCACTTGCTGTAAAACTCGCCGATGGGCTCCATGCGGATGGCTGTCAGCACGCGTGCTGTTACTCCAATAGCGCCTAAGGCACTACTTAGGGCTAAGGAGTTGATAACGGTGGCGCACATGCCCATCTGATCGCCTTTTACGCGGTCGAAACCCTTGCCGGCACCGCTTAATCCGCGGAAGATGTTGCCTCCACCAATTACAATACCGATTTCTACCCCCATGTCGTGGGCTTCTTTGATTTGGCGGGCGTAGTCATTGAGTCTGTCTACATCGATGCCATGTCCTTGCTGACCGGCCAGACTTTCGCCGCTCAACTTTAAGAGTATTCGTTTAAACTTTGTCATATTGAGTTGTTAGTGTTATTGTATGTTTATCTCTTCTTTTTGAAAAATTCTTTCATCAATGAGGCTGCTTCGTCAGCCAAAACTCCGGCCGTAACTTGCGTACGCGGATGGAGGGCCAGTGGAGCGTAACTCATGTAACCCCGCTTAGGGTCGGAGGCTCCATAAACAATGCGCCCTATTTGCGACCATCCTAAGGCACCGGCACACATCGTGCAGGGTTCCACGGTGACGTAAAGGGTGCAGTCGTTGAGGTATTTTCCGTTGAGATAGTTGGCTGCGGCCGTAATGGCTTGCATCTCGGCATGAGCCGTTACGTCGTTGAGGTGCTCCGTGAGGTTATGACCGCGGGCAATGATCCGGTCGTTGCTTACGACAACGGCTCCGATGGGTACTTCGTCCATTTCCAGAGCTCGCCGAGCCTCTTCGAGGGCTTTCTTCATGAAATATTGGTCGTCCATATCAATTGGGGAAGTTGGGGTTAGTCGTCTGTCGCTGCCCAGGGGGCAAGACGCGCTATCCGCATTTGTCTACAAAGGTATTATTTTAATTTGCAATAATCTGTAAAAGTCTTAATTTTGCACCCGAATTTTCTTGTATATGGCAGCGCATAATGACTTGGGCCGATGGGGCGAAATGATTGCCCGGCGTTTTCTGATTTTGCACGATTACAATATTCGCAGTTTCGACTGGCGTGACGGTCATCATGAGTTGGACATAGTGGCCGAGAAGTTAGGCTTCCTGATTTTTGTAGAGGTGAAGACGCGTTCTTCCAATCGTTTCGGACAACCCGAAGAGGCTATTGACCGCGATAAAGTGCGTTATCTGAAGATGGCGGCGAATGCCTATATGATGAGAGAGAAGGTCGATATGCCCTGCCGGTTTGATGTGATTTCGATTGTGAGGGAGGGAGATGCTTATCGCTTGCGCCATATCAAGGATGCCATTCATGCTGACAACTGGTATTCGGCGCAGGAATACCGTGCATTCAATGACTCGCTCCCTTCTCTGCGTAACTGACTTGACGATGAATACGGATTTTCTCGAAAGATGTGAATGGGTAGTGGTGGATGAAACCGGTTCTACCAATGATGAAGTGAAGCGGCGTATCAGTGACTGTCGGAAGTCCTGTCTCGTGGTACAGGCTTTGCATCAGACGGCGGGCCGGGGGCAGGCCGACCACCGCTGGGAGAGTGAACCGGGCCGTAATCTGCTGTACAGCCTGGGCGTCCGTCCCGGTTTTTTGTCGCCCAAACACCAGTTCCTGCTTCTGCAAGCCGCCTCGTTGTCGGTTTGTCGTGTGCTCAACCGGCTGCATCCCGGTTTTGAAATCAAATGGCCCAATGATATCTATTATCGCCATGACAAGGTGAGCGGTACTTTAATCGAGAACGCGTTGCGCGGAACGGAATTTCAGTATTGCGTGATAGGTACCGGTATCAATGTCAACCAAACTCGTTTTTCCTCCTATCCTCCCAATCCGGTTTCGCTCTGTCAGATCCTCGGTCACAGCGTGAGCCTGCGTCCGTTGCTCGAAGAAATCGTTGCGGAGTTCATGTCCCTGTATTCCGAACTCGAGCAGGGACACGCCGACCGGGTGGTTGCCCTCTATCGCGAAGGGCTCTATCGGCGTGAAGGTTATCATCTCTACCGCGATGCCGGGGGACTTTTCCGGGCTCGCATCTCGGGCATTGACCCCGGCGGATGCCTTCGTCTGACCGATGAAGCGGGGCGCGAGCGTACCTATGCCTTCAAGGAAGTGAAATATGTGTTTGACCGTCGCGAAATGTCCTGATGGATTTGCTCTCGTTTTATGTTGTGCCCAATGACTCGTTCTGCTATTCTGCGTATTGCTCTTCCCGCCATTGTTTCTAACATCACCGTACCTCTTCTTGGCTTGGCCGACACGGCCATTGTGGGCCATCTCGGTTCGCCGGTCTATATGGGTGCCATTGCCGTGGGCAGCATGATATTTAGTATTTTCTATTGGGTGTTCGGATTCTTGCGTGCTGGTACGAGTGGTTTCACGGCTCAGGCCTTTGGAGCCGGAGAGCAGGGCGAAGTGACGGCTGTGTTGTTGCGCTCCTGCTGTTTTGCCCTCTTGATATCCTTCTTGTTACTGCTCTTTCAATATCCTATCAGTCGCTTGGCCTTGCAACTCATTGATGCCTCATCGGCGGTCAAGGCCGAAGCACTGGCTTATTTCCGCATTTGCATTTGGGGTGCACCTGCTGTCATTCTGCTTTACGGATTCAACGGATGGCTGATCGGCTTGCAGAATACGCGGGCCACGATGATCATTGCCCTGGTGCAAAATGTGTCGAACGTATTGCTCAGCCTGCTTTTTGTCTTTGTGTTCCATTGGCAGGTGAAGGGCGTGGCCCTGGGCACGCTGGCAGCGCAGTATGTGGGCTTGCTCCTGGCTGTTGTGGTGTGGCGGACGCGTTATCCGCATTATCTCAGACCCACGCCGGGCATTGCCGTGCTTCATCGGCGTGCCATCATGAGGTTTCTGCACGTCAACAAGCATATCTTCCTGCGTACGTTGTGCATCTTGTCGGTCACCTCCTTCTTCACCATTGCCGGGGCGCGTCGCGGCGACCTTGTCCTGGCCTCCAATGCCGTGTTGCTCCAGTTCTTTTATTTCTTCTCCTACTTCATGGATGGTTTCTCCAATGCCGGTGAAGCCCTCGCCGGTCAATATGCGGGTGCCGGTCGTTTGTCGGCCTTCCGTATTATGGTAGTGCGCCTCTTCCGATGGGGCATTTCGCTATCGGCCCTCTTTACGCTCGTGTATGGGTTGGGTGGCCCGGTGTTTCTGAGTCTCTTCACCGACAGCGCTCCCGTTCTGCAGCAGGCCGGGGCCGATGTGTTTTGGATAGCCGTGATTCCTTTGGCCGGGTTTGCAGCCTTTCTGTGGGACGGCATCTATATCGGAGTCACTTCAACCGGTTTACTCTTTCTCTCCATGCTATTGGCCACATGCGGTTTTTTCGCGGCCTACTATTGTTTTGAACCGCTTTGGGGTAATCACGGCTTATGGCTCTCCTTTTGCCTCTTTCTGTTGTTGAGAGGATGTTTCCAAACTTGTTTTTATGCTCGTCTGAAACGCTTGGACTGTTTTCGGTCTGCGGAGTGAGTAAGTTGAGTATTGACGATGGTCTTCACTTTTGTATATAAGCCTCTCTTTAACTTAAAGAGAAGGTCGTGTGGTCATAGCAAAGCCGTACTTCAACTTAAAGAGAAGGTC
>CALZOH010000047.1 GCA_945827465.1 uncultured Prevotellaceae bacterium | reverse complement strand
GATTCCTCTACGTCTCGTGGGCTCGGAGATGTGTATAAGAGACAGTCATAGATGTTGATCGTGACGGTGCTTCCGGCTTTCTCCAGAATGTTCTTCATGATGTTGGCCGGTTTAGGAGGCAGGGTGAAGCTGGCCGTCATGTTGTTGGTGTCGCAGTAGATGCGGTATCGTATCAGTTTATGACCGTCACTGGCTACAATTGAGAGGTCCTCGGGAGTGATGTCAAAGTAGAGTCCTGTCATAATGCGGCGTGCTTCTTCTGTAGCTGCAGCAACAATGGCTGTACTGATGCCTCTTACCAACAGAGCCGTGTCCAAACAGATCGTTGCGGCCTCGCCTTCAAAGGGTACCGGCTCCGGGTAGTCTTCACCCGGTTGTCCTTGGAAGGTGAAGTGACCGTTCTGGTAAGTTAAGTCAATCTGTAATGAACTGGAGTTAATATCTAATGTCAATGGTTGCTCGGGCAACTCCTTGAGGATATTCATGATTTGTTTTGATTCGATGGCGAATCGGCAGTCACCATTCGACTCCTGCAATTCAAGGGAGGTCTTTAGCGTAGTGTCCTTGTCTGTTGCAGTGATGGTCATGGTGTTCCCTTTAATGTCAAAAAGGAAGCACGACAGAATGGCAATGGCGTTTTTGGGAAGGATAACCTTCTCGATGCTTTGTAAACGGCTGTAGAGCAGTGTACTTGTTACAACGTATCTCATATGGTGTGATTTGTTTTTATTGACGAGCAAAGATAATGGAATTTGCAGGAAGGACAAAGCCTATTGCCAACATTTTTCTACCTGCTTTCAGGGCTTTTTCCATGGTTGGCGTTTGTCGTTTCGAGTCGGTGCAGCCTCCCTCGCCGTCGGGGAATGTGCTCAGTGGCCCTGTTTGGGGGTGGGGTAGGGATATTCATCTCTCAGACGGCGTTCGGCCGAGGCGTCATACAGGCTGTCGAGAGGGTTGTAACGCCTCTGGTAAAGAGGAGTGCTGATGCCGCCTAAGTAGAGAAGCAGGTGGCTCAGCCGGTCACTGCTGTATGGCAAGGTTCGTTTCTCGCTGATGAGCTTCCATACCTGAGGGTGACGTTCCCGATAGATGGCCGACGACCAAATCCAAAAGGGTATTTCGTATTGTTGTGCGATGTCGGAGGGTTCCATGCTGTTGCTTCTTCCGTAGCCTTGGCTGTGTTGGTCGAAGATCCGTTCTCCATGGTCGGGTAAAAAGAGGACGACGGTTTCCTGGTCTTCTTCACGTTGGAGTAATTCGTCCACCACGGAGTCTCCATACACTACGGCTTCATCGTAATCGTCCAGTATTTGGCGCTGTTTGGCGTTCAGGTCAGGCCTCGTCGTCGGTGGTAGGGTGCGAATGTGACCGGCGGGCAGTCTGTCGGCAAACTCAATGTGCTGTCCCATCAAATGAATCAAAGTCAGACAGGGTCCGTTTAACCTGGATTGCAAGGAGTCATAGTCTCTCAGCAGTTCTTCATCGTAGCGATGTGTTTCCTGATTACGGTGGTCAAACTGTTGTCGACTCAAATCAGGGTCGTTCAAGAGTTGCGTATCAATCAGGCTCTCCACTTTGTTGGGCTTCATCACATACTGATTCGACAGTAGCGACACCGTATAGCCGGCCTGTCGGAATACGGTGGTGATAAGCGGCTGTTCATACCAAGCGTTTCCGTCTCCACAGGCGTGTAGCGACAGCAGATTTTCCAGGGCTTCCGATGTAAAATTCCATGGCGTCACCATGTCGGTGAACACAGCGGTCTCGCCTCTTTCCACGCGGCCTTGTAGTCGGGGTGTAGTGGGTCTCGAATAACCATAGCTCTGGCAGTGGTGTCGGTTGAGACTCTCTCCGATAATGAGCAAGATGCGTGGCGATAGGTAGGAACACGAGTCAATTTGAATGTTTTCTTGGGCAATGGGCAATTGACGAATGGCCTTTTGGTGCCGGTTCCATTCCAAAGCGGCCTGCCACCAGCGCAGGTGGGGCAGGTAGTAGCCGGTTGTCACCGTGTAGTCCATCATGGACTGCGGCAGTTGGGTGTCGCTTTGTGCCAATATCAGTCTGTGATAGAGCCAGCGTTTGTTGTTCCATCCGCTCATCAGGCTGATAGCGATGGCTGCAACCCCTACTACCTGAACAACAGTCCTTCTTGCTACATGGAGTCGGACATTTTTGCTTTTATGCCGAGCTGCGAAGAGGTATAGTCCACCCAATAATACGAGGAGTCCTGCTTGCGACCAAAGCAAATCAAGTCGGGCATAGGCATGCAAAGCCTCCGCTGCCTCCCGAACATGGGTGGCCATCAAGGCGCGAAAGGTTGAAGCCGAGAGGGGCATGCCGGTAGCGGCATACAAAAGGTTGTCGACCAGCGCCACTAAGAAGAAACCTCCTACCAGTATTCCTTTCACTGCTTTCCGAAAGGGCCGTGGTGTGAGTCGTATCACGCATAGAAGCAGGTACACATCCCCGATCCATTCTAAGAGGGAAAGGCTGCGCAGGCTGTTCCAAGGCTCACATACAATACATACCACGCCTGTCAGCCATACGAAGAGCCCGGTGAGGGGTTCCTCCTGTATCGGTCGCAGCAGCCACGTGATGGTTGTCTGAAGATGTTGGGATGTTTTTTGAAGGATGGAGCGCATCTTGTTCACAATTCAGTGTCGCAAAGGTATCATTTTTTGAAGGGATAGTAGTTCTTTGGGTTCAACAAACCTTGTTACAGGGTTTCTCGCTCCTATTGTTTGTCCCGATCGATGAATTCTCTGACTCCACTCGCAACGTATTTCTCCTTCATGCCGCTGTAGCGATTGTTTTCCAGCGTGACTTTACCGTGAATCTTGGGCGCATCAGGTCCCCATCCGCTTACACCGAACTGGAACACATACGTTCCACCCAATTCATTACATCGTGTCAACTCGTTTTCGCGTATCGTGATCTGACTGAAACGGCCGGCCTCGTACCAATAATCTGCGAGGTCGTTGGCCAGTAAGGCACCCATGAAGCTACTGATATGGTTTCGGGCAATCATCATTCGCCCTCTGCCTGATAATCGGATGTGAGGGAAGTGTTCCAGCCGGTTGTCTTCGATGATAATCTCCGGACAGAGCGTGATGTTTTCTACCAGCGCACCCTGGCTGATGCCGCTCAGGTCTTTGTCTACGGTGAGCAAACATTCAAATCGGTTGTTTTCATCCTCTCTCAGTCGTCTGACCCGTGCCTTGGCCAGTACGTTGCGGGTATGTTGGTCGACGATTTCAATACTGTCGCCTTTTCGATACGGAAAGAATCCTTCATGTTGCAGGTGGCAGGCCTTCAGTCGGAGTTGTCTTCCTTTTGCAGATACCACTGCCAAGTAGTTGCCATGGATGTTGATGACGTCGTCCAACGATGCACCGGCCCGTGATTGCCGAAGGGTTACCTGGCCTTCGCAGTTGATGCACTGAAATACATCGGCGGTAACCGATATGGCTTCGTTTGCTTCGGGCCATACGTCGATGGCTTCATAGCAAACATCCTTACATCTTTGTGCTACGAAGGCCATCCCTCCGAATCGTCTCACGTGAATCTTTCTGATGCGGAGGTCTTCACACCGGTCGGCAAAGCAGGCTATCTGTTCGCGCTTTTCAGCCAGGTTGAGCACCACCCGCCGTCCCGGTTCTATCGGAACGGGTATGCTCTTGGGGTGAGGGTCGCCGTAATAGGTGAAGTCTACGATCTGCTCACCGTCATTCTTGGCTTTTACTCCGACGAAGCCCGCAGGAAACTCATCCTTGTCTCCTTTCGATTGAGGCGTCATGAGGTAGCAGATATTGATGCGGTCAACTTCGTGAATTGAAATCCTTCCATCCCTTGACGATACCTCCCGTCCGCCGGTGCTGAAACTGATGTTACCTTCGTTGTCGGTGGTATATCGCGTGGCCGGTCCCATTCTTACCTTGAATCCGTCCTGTCGCTTTTCAATGAGCGTGAAGTCTACGGCAGCAGGAAAGCGGGTGGTGATGGTGAACCCCTGCAAGGTCACCTGCCGGCTGTCGATAAGGGCAAAAGGGAAACAACTTCCCTCAAATACAAAGGTCGAACCGCGCCCGTCGATGCAGATATCTCGCTTACCCACTATCGGAAATACCACGTTCTTCTTGCCTCCCGTGTTGTTCGAGGGATAAAGAGTCATGTTTCGGGCTGATTCCTCTTTGAAGACATATTCGCCGTGTTCAAAAATGAGCGAATCTCCCGGTCTCATTTTCTCCATCGCATTCCTGACGAGGCCGGTGTAGTTGTCGGTAAGGCCCGGATGCAGGATGTGGTTACGTGCTGTCAGGGTAATGACGAGGTGAAACAACAGGATGACAATAGAAGTTCTCATAAGGGTCGGGCTGAATTTGTTCTAAAATTATTCACAAAGGTAAAGGATTCTTCCCAAAATGCTCTTGTGATAGGTGGTGTTTTGTCGGAAAAAGTGCTAACTTCGCACCCAACAACATTAACTACACAATGGATATTCAAGGAAAAATCATTTTTGCATCCGAGGTACGTGGTGGTGTTTCCCAGCGTAGCTCTGCTTCCTGGCAGGCCCAGGATTTTGTTATCGAAACTCACGAGCAGTATCCCAAGAAATGCTGCTTCACAGTGTTCGGCGAAGATCGTTTGAAGCAATTTAACCTGCAAGTTGGTGAAGAAGTGACCGTGTCGGTCGATATTGATGCGCATGAATACCAAGGACGCTGGTTCAACGACATTCGTGCGTGGCGCGTACAGCGTGGTGTGGCTCCTGCCGGCCCTCAACCGGCCCCTGCATCACCCTACGATGCTCCCGTAGCAGCTGCTCCTGCCTATGGTGCTTCTCCCGTTCCCGGTGCAACGCCGGTGAATCCGGTTGCAGGAAACCCTGGTGCTCCTGCCGGCGATCCTATGGACGATCTGCCGTTCTAATCGTTTGGTTCGTATTCAAAAAAAGTTGCCCGACTGTTTTGGTCGGGCAACTTTTTTTGAGGGTGACTTCCCTATCTTTATGAGTTCATCGACATGAGGAACTCCTCGTTGTTGCGGGTGTCTTGCATTCGTTGCTGCATGAGGTTCATGGCTTCGAGCGGATTCATGTCTGCAATATACTTGCGCAGTATCCACATGCGGTCCAAGGTGGTCTTGTCGTGCAGCAAATCGTCGCGGCGTGTGCTGGATGCAATGCAGTTCACGGCGGGGAAGATGCGTTTGTTGCTCAAAGTGCGGTCCAACTGCAACTCCATGTTACCGGTTCCCTTGAATTCTTCGAAGATCACCTCGTCCATCTTGCTGCCTGTGTCGATGAGCGCGGTTGCAATGATGGTGAGCGAGCCTCCACCTTCAATGTTGCGAGCTGCGCCGAAGAAGCGTTTGGGCTTTTGCAGGGCATTAGCATCCACACCACCGGTCAAAACCTTGCCGCTTGCGGGAGCAACTGTGTTATAAGCGCGGGCAAGACGGGTGATGGAGTCAAGGAAGATCACTACGTCGTGACCGCATTCAACCATTCTCTTGGCCTTTTCCAGTACCGTACCGGCAATTTTCACGTGATGTGCGGCAGGTTCGTCAAACGTCGAAGCGATGACTTCGGCTTTTACCGTGCGAGCCATGTCTGTAACTTCTTCTGGTCGCTCGTCAATCAAAAGCATCATCAGGTAGGCTTCGGGGTGATTAGCCGCGATAGCGTTGGCAATATCCTTCATCAGGATGGTTTTACCCGTTTTGGGTTGGGCTACAATGAGTGCACGCTGGCCTTTTCCAATAGGTGTGAACAAGTCAACGATGCGAACTGACAGATTATCACCGCTTCCTTTGCATAATTTAAACTTCTCTTCGGGGAAGAGCGGGGTAAGATGTTCAAAAGGAACACGATTACGAACATGATCCGGGTCGCAACCATTGATCGATTCAACGCTCATCAAGGGGAAATACTTCTCTCCTTCCTTCGGAACTCGTATCTTTCCTTCTACTACGTCGCCGGATTTCAGGCCATACAGCTTGATTTGCTGTTGTGACACGTAGATGTCATCGGGTGAAGGCAGGTAATTGTAGTCTGACGAGCGGAGGAAGCCGTAATTCTCGGGCATAATCTCCAGCACTCCGGTTCCTGTCAGCAGGTCATCGAAGCTATATTCCTTCTTTATTTTCGGGGCCAGGATGGGTTTGCGGGTCGCAGCAACTTCGGTGGGCATGTAGTCAGGCACTTGAAGGCTCATAAAGGGCGGATTCTGGTCTGACTTCGCGTCGGGGACCGTGATGTTGAACTTGTTGAGAAGGCGATTCGAGAGTTCATCATCGATGGTGTTGGCTTCAACGGGCACGTCTTCCAATATGAAGAAGTCTCCTTCGTCTTTCGGCTCATCGTTGTTCGTAATGCGGATAGACTCGATGGGCGCTGATGCAGCCTCATGCTGCTGTTGGGCAGCCTGCATCGCTTCGTTGTCAGTGTTGATTGTACTCATGGTGGTGTTGTTTTCTTGAGATGGTGTTAAGTCCGATGCCGGAGTCTGGGTCTCTTTCGGAGTGTTCTCTTCAACTACCGGTGCAGTCGGGGGTGTATTTTGAGTTGTTTCGAGTGATGTTGTTTCCTTTACGGTCTGTGAGGCCGGCTGTTCAGCCTGTGCAGGGGTTGTAGTTGTGTTCTCTGTGGCAGGTTCGGCCTTAGCTTTGGGTGCTGGTTGTGCTGGTTGGTCAAAGAGCGACTGTCTTTCTGCTTCTGCTTTCTTGACATCTTTGAGTGTGGTGGCTGTTTTCTTGCTTGATTTTTGTTTGATGGTATTGTTTTTGGTGGCAGAAACCACTTTTTCTACGGTCTTCTTCTTCGTTACGATGCGAGTACGACGCTTGGTCGCGGGTTTAGTGCTGGCATTTGCAATAGCTTGTTCGTCGAGGATGAGGTAAACGAGGTCTTCATGATCCTCTTTACCGGTGGTCTCTATACCTAAATCATTAGCTATCGAACGAATTTCATCGCTGTTCTTAGCCAGTAATTCGTCTTTACTGAAATTAGTCATATATGAATTTGTGTAGATACAATGCCGTTCGTAAAATAAATGAGCTTTACGAAGGCTGAAATGTGATTTGTTTAATTTGAAGTGAGATGGATGTGCGTGTGAGTCGGTTTTCGACTTTGGTGGTGCAAAAGTAGTATTTATTTGGCAAACTCCATTTCGTTTTGACTGTTTTTTTGTGAGGCCCCCGTTTTTTTCTTACTTTTGCTGTATGAATGCTAATACCGTACTCGATGTGCGTGATTTGACCAAGACCATTGGCGATCTCACGCTCTTTTCCGAGATTTCTTTCAGCATGACAGAGCGTCATCGTGTTGGATTGATTGCCAAGAACGGTGCCGGTAAGACCTCATTGCTCGAAATTCTGTGCGGACGAGAGGATTACGACTCCGGTTCCATTGTCTTTCGCCGCGATTTGAGGGTGGGTTATCTGCCGCAACACCCTCGTTTTTCGCCGGGCCTCACTGTCATGCAGGCCTGCTTTGAGCATGGCAATCCTATTACAGACCTCATCAGAGAATATACAGCCTCGCTCAACACGCCCGGACATCCGCAGCTCACCGAACTCATGTCGCGCATGGACCAAGAGCAGGCGTGGGACTACGAAGCCAGGGTCAAACAAGTGCTTTCCAAACTGAAGATTGACGATTTCGACGCTTGCATCGACCACCTCTCGGGTGGACAGATCAAGCGCATTGCCTTGGCCAACGTTTTACTGACCGAACCCGACCTGCTGATTCTTGACGAACCTACCAATCACTTGGACCTTGAGATGATTGAATGGCTCGAAAACTACCTGAGTCAGGCTTCCTTCAGTCTGTTGATGGTGACGCACGACCGCTATTTTCTCGATCGCGTCTGTCAAGACATCCTCGAACTCGACGGCGAGAGCCTGTATAGCTATCAGGGAAACTACAGTTACTACCTCGAGAAGCGTGAAGAGCGCATACAGGCACGCAATAGTGAGATCGCACGGGCCAATAATCTGTATCGCAAAGAGCTCGATTGGATGCGGCGCATGCCTTGTGCACGCGGACACAAGGCCCGTTACCGTGAAAACGCCTTTTATGAGTTGGAGAAGATTGCCCGGCAGCGCATCGAAGAGCGTCGTGCAGCCTTTGAAGTCAAGAGCGCTTACATCGGTAACAAGATTATTGAACTGAATTATATCTCCAAATCCTTCGGTCCTGACAAGGTAATACTTCGTGATTTTGTTTATACCTTCGCCCGCTACGAGAAAATGGGCGTCGTCGGCAATAACGGCACGGGAAAATCCACGTTCATTAAGATGTTGCTCGGTCTGATTCGTCCCGATTCAGGTCATATCAGTGTGGGAGAAACCGTCCGATTCGGTTATTACGCCCAGGATGAGGTGGAGTACGACCCTCGTACGAAGGTCATCGACGTTGTCCGAGACATCGCCGAGTATGTCGACCTTGGCGGCGGCCGTAAGTTGACGGCAATGCAATTCCTGCAGTACTTCCTTTTCCCTCCTGACAAGCAACACAATTACGTCTACAAACTCAGTGGAGGCGAGCGTCGGCGTCTGCACCTCTGTACGGTGCTCATGCGAAGCCCGAACTTCCTGATTCTCGACGAGCCTACCAACGATTTAGACATTGTTACCTTGCAAGTGCTCGAAGAATACCTTCAGTCGTTCCATGGTTGTGTCATTGTCGTGAGTCACGACCGTTACTTCATGGATAAAGTCGTCGACCATCTTCTGGTGTTTAAGGGCGATGGAGAGGTGAAAGACTTTCCGGGCAACTACTCTCAGTATCGGGAGTGGGAAGATGCACGCCGTGACTCCCTTCGTGAGCAGCGCCGCGAGGCCGTCCCAACCGAAAACTCGCCTCGTGAGACGGCCCACGGCCGTGTACGCACCAACGATCGACGTCGGCTTTCCTATAAAGAGAAGAAGGAACTCGAACAACTCAGCCTCGATATCGACCGTTTGGAGGAAGAAAAGCGCCAACTCGAGGCCGAACTCAGCAGTGGCACCCTGTCTGTCGAGGAAATCACGGCCCACAGCAAGCGTTTGCCCCTGCTTATCGAGGAACTCGACGTCAAATCCATGCGTTGGCTCGAACTCTCCGAACTCGATGAAGGCTGAACGCAGTTCCATTCACCCTATCTTCCTTTTATATGAATATTGAATTTCTTCGTCACCATGCTCTCTCGCTACCCGGGGTAGTGGAGTGCTTCCCTTTTGATGAGTCGACACTGGTGTTCAAGGTGGCCGGCAAGATGTTCTTGTGCGTCGACCTGGAGCATACCGACTATGCTTGCATGAAGTGCGACCCTGACTATGCTCTCGAACTGCGCGATCGGTATGCCGGAATAGACGGGGCTTACCATTTCAACAAGAAGCATTGGAACCAAGTGGCCTTTCATGCAGATGTGTCCGATGCTCTATTCATCGAACTCGTCAATCGCTCCTATCACTTGGTGGTGTCAAAACTGCCCCGACGACTGCGTGAAGGGTTGCAGTAATCGCTCGTCCCTATAGCAACGTCCCCGAAGACAGGCCTTGGCCGTTTTCGGGGACGTTGTGTTGAGGGCGGTTACAGAGGGATGAAACCCTCGCGCGTTCCTTATTTGTCCTTGGCCGGATGATTGGGCAGCGGCAAACTGTTGAGCAGGTCCAGTTTTCCTTCGTCAACCAGCTTCACAATGAGCTGTCCGAAGATGGTATTGGCCCAGGCCATCCAGCTACGGGTGAATTTCTCGGGATTGTCTTTATGGAACGACTCATGAATGAAGCCCAGTCCGGCGTCTGTGTTCATGATTTGAGTGAGGCATTCCTTGATTTCGTCATCGCTTTGGCTGGTAGATGCCTTCACAATGACGCTCATGGGCCAAACCATGTCGTAACCAATGTGTGGTCCGCCGATTCCTTCGCCTACTTTACCTCTGAAGAAGTACGGATTGTCTTCGCTCCACACAAACTTGCGGGTATTCTGATAGATGGGGTCGGTCACCGGAAGGCAGTCCAGGAAGGGTAACGACAACAAACCGGGTGCGTTGGCGTCGTCCATCAGCAGACGACTGCCGAAACCGTCTACTTCAAAGGCGTATATCAAGCCGTACTTGGGGTGATTTACCACGGCGTGCTTCATAATGGCTTCGTGTACTTCGTCGGCCAATGCTTCACAATCCTTGGCCAGGTCGGGTACTTGGATCACTCTCAGTATTTCGGCGGCTTTTTTCAGTACGGAAACGGCAAAGAAGTTGCTCGGTATAAGGAAAGGGAAGATCGTGCAGTCGTCGGATGGACGGAATGAAGAGGCGATCAGTCCGCAATATCCTGCCGGATGACCGTAGCCGGAGTTGCTTTGCGTGTCATGCATGGCCGGCGACTTTCTGACGAAGCGGTATGGGGTCTTGAAACTGCCTTTACGCTGTTGCTCCCGCATCAGATCATAGGTCGCTTTAATGGAGCGCACCCACAGTTCATCGAAGGCGCTCAGATCACCCGTCTCTTTCCAGTAAGCATAAGCCAGGAATATCGGATAACACACCGAGTCGAGCTCGTATTTGCGCTCGAACACGCCCGGTTTCATCTCCGTATAGTCGTCTTCGTGCTCGGGTGTGCCGCCATGCCCGTAGAAAGCATTGGCGTAGGGGTCGGTGAGTACGTATTTCGCCTGTCGTCTGATTACGCCCCGCAGCATCTTCTGAAGCTTTTTATCCTTGCGGGCCAGGCTTAGATACGGGTACACCTGTGCCGAACTGTCCCGCAGCCACATGGCGTTGATGTCTCCGGTGATGACATAGGTATCATCGTCTCCGTCCTCCAGTCCGTAGAGCACGGTGGTGTCGAGGGTGTTGGGGTAACAGTTCTCGAACATCCATGACAAATAGGGATTCTTCAATAGTTTCTTGATGCGTTTGATCTCTTGTTCCACTGCTTCGCTGTGAAACTTGCGCAGGTCCACGGCGGGACGCTGTGAAACGTACACTTTCGTGTTGTCTGCGCGTTGCAGGTCACTCTCCGTCGGACGGTGTGCATGGCAAGTCATGCCCCAGGTGGCACTCGCCAGAGCCAAGGCGGCTATAATTCTCATGTCTATACAGTTTGTTGGTTTCAGGTTACAAAGTTACATCATTCTCGGCTTTCTGTCTTTCTTTTCGCCTTCTAATTGTCTGCACGCCGATGCTTTTCTGTACTTTTGCCCTACCAAATTCGCTTCTTTCTGATGAAACCTTCTTATGCGCAAGCTTCAACCTGGGTGTTCGACCTCGATGGCACCTTGCTCGATACGTTGACCGATTTGTCGGCCAGTGTCAACCATGCTCTCCGTCTCCACGGCCTTCCTCCGCGTTCCGTCCAAGACGTGCGCCGCTTCTTGGGGAATGGCATCCGTCGCTTGATGGAGCAGAGTGTGCCCCGACAGACCTCTCCCGAGTTGTTTGAAGAGGTCTTCGCCTCCTTTCGCACCCATTATATGGAGCATTGCCTCGACCAAACGCGTCCCTACGAGGGTGTCATGCCCCTGTTACAAAGCCTGTCCGACCGCGGTCTGCGCTTGGCCATCGTGTCTAACAAGCTCCAACCGGCCGTGACGGAGCTGCATCAGCGCTTTTTCTCCTCCGTCATACCCGTTGCCATCGGCGAAAGTGCCGAAGTACGCCGCAAACCATGGCCCGACGCGGTCTTTGCGGCCTTGCAGCGGCTTGGTTCGCAACCGTCCGAGGCTGTCTACGTGGGCGACTCCGAAGTAGACCTCGAAACCGCCCGTCGCTCCGGTCTGCCGTGCGTGTCGGTGCTGTGGGGTTTTCGCGATCGTCGCGACCTGGTCGAGGCCGGTGCCACCTGTTTGGTCGAAACTCCGGCCGACATCCTCTCCCTGCTTTCCTGATTCGACGCTTGCTTCTGTCTGTAACGACCTGAAAAAGGGAACAAACCTCACGGCTTATTCCCCTAATCTTGAATAATTATATCTAAATTTGTATTTTAATGAGGCGTTACAATGGGCCGGTAGTTAAAGGCCGAGGCTTCCTCGTCGGTCACTTTCGTGCCGTTCATGTACCATCCGACGTGGAAGTCTTCAAAGATGTCGAGACTCTTGCTCGTTTCTTCCGTGTTCACAGGTTTCCAATCGATGCACAGCATCGGTCTGCCGTATTTGTAGGCCACTGAATTGAGCCAACCCAAATAGGGCGAGCTTTGTGTGGCGGTGTAGCTGATCACGTCGCTCAGCTTCCAGATGAGCGAGCACATCTCTACAGAGCCGCGGTTGCCGTAACTGAGCCTTGACCATCCGTTACGATGCCCGTGCACGAGGGCGTCGACGTAGTCCTCCGGAAAACCCGACGTGTTCACCGTAACGGTGGGGGTGGCCATAACGGGATGAATGGGCCGCATGCTCTTGGCTGCCTCAAACAAGAGGGGCAACACTTCCATGGTTTTGGCCGAATTGGTGTAGCTCGTGCCCGGACGATAGAACAAATCCCAGGCCATGATGCGGGGGTCGTTGGCGTAACGGCCCACAAATTCTTTCACGTAGCCGATCAAGAGTTCGTTGTCACGGCCGGCAAAGTTGTCATTAATCAAACTGGGTAAGATGGTCATGTTGGCTTGTTCTGCCGTGGTCAGCAGTTCGTCGAAACGCGCGAAGAAGTCTTCCTTGTCCGACTGGTACCCTGACAGGCTGAGCACGACGTGCAGACTGTTGTAGATGTTTTTACCGATCTGGTCCTGGGCCTTACTGATGGCGTCGTTGATGTTGGTGGCCGAAAGTCCCTTCGTCACCCTTCCGTTCACCCAGGCAAAGGCTTTCCACGAGGGCCAACGCTCATCGCTCGAGAGCAGGGTGAGGGGCCGGTGCCGGTAGGCGGCTACCGTTTCAGCCTCTTGTTCGGTCGTGGCAAACCACGTGACGTTCATGTCGGCGAAGTCTTCCTGGATGGTCTCGGTCGAGAGGCAGAAGATCGGCCTTTCATAGGCCGTGAAGGCGGCCCGGTGCCAGTCGCGTCCAAGTTGGCTCGTAGCCGTGTAAGCCGTCACGTCGCTGTATTTCCACATGGTGTTGGCCACGTCGTCCTTCGTCGCGTCGGGTGTGACGTCGGCATCTACCCGTGGCGTGGCAAAAATGGGTTGGCACGGGAAGCTGTAGCGGATGTAGCTGAACAAGGCTTTGAGCTTTTGACTCAGGGTGGAGGTATTGGCTTCGGCCGTTTGCTCTACGACGTTCCAGCCTTTGATGCGACGATCCTGATAAAAGCTGTTGATCACGTCTTCTATGTATTTCGCGGTAGAGGCAATGCTGCTGTTCAGGTTGCTTTCATCGGCCAATGTCGGTATCACGGTCATTCCGGCGGCGTCGGCATCTTTGAGTAGCTGGGTCAGTTTGCTCTTGAACGAACTGGCACCCGCCGTGTAGTCGCTGTATTTCAACCTTACGTTGATGCAGTTATAGAGTCTGTCTCCGCTGTGACGACTGATAGCGGCCTTAGCTTCGTCGTAACTCTCGCATCGTAGACCTTTGATCGGCTCTTGATTCATCCACTTCCAGGCTCGTCGCTCTGTCCACCGCTCGCTGTTCTCTACGCCGGGGTCAATGCTTTCACCGGGTTCAACGAATCTAAAGGTCCTAATGCATTCCAATTCACGCGGATCAACGGCGTCACCGTTTGCAAACAGGATGTTATGGAAGATAGGCTCCCAGGCATAGAAGGTAGACCGTCCCCACGACACTTCCCAGTTGGCGTCACAGGCGTGTAGTCCCCATGTATAGAAGTTGATGTGGAGCTTTGCGAACTCCGAGAGAGAGCGTACCACGCCCGATCCGTTCGTGTGTATCATGGCTTCGGTGCAGACCAGCGGACAATCACGGATGGTTTTCAGTCGGTCAGCCATCACGCCCACGTTTTTACTGTGAGATTCCTGTACAGAATAGTCGTGGAAGTTGTGTAGGTCCATTTGTGCCTCTGCTGCCTTGCGGTAAGCCATTTGGGTGGTGTTCTCTGAGGCGGAGGCAATGCCTGAATCCCATACAATCGAGGCTGTGATGGCCTGCGTGCAACCTTCTTCGCGACACCATTGGGCCATTTTCTTGATCCATTCCATCTGGAGCTTCACGTCTTCAACCTTGTGCATCTCCGGTTCGTTCCAGATATCCCACAAAACGATGCGGTCGTCACCACGGAAGTGGCGTATAATTTCTCTCACCACCCCTTCCAAGGCTTTCAGTCCGGCCTCTTTGTCTTCCCAACCATAGAAACTTTGGGGAAAACCAAACACCGGAGCAAACGTCATGCCGCAGGCTGCCGCGTCGGCCAGAGCCGACTCCAGGTTGTTGATGTAGTCTTGCGCGTAAGTTCCGCCCGTCCATTGTCTGACGGAGTTGTATCCTAAGTCGGCCGCCACCCGATACGACTCAATGCGGCTCATGGCCGAATTGGGCGGCTCCGGATGGTTGATGCCGATGATGGGTTCGTATTTTTCCTGCCACGCCTTGCATTCGGCGGGCCCCCACTGACCGCGTTGATAGGGATATTTCGACGAAGTTGATGTCAGAATGAGTCTCTCTTGGGCTTCGACCGGTGTGAAACCACCTAATAGCAGGAGGAAGAAGCCTATCAGTAAAGATCTTTTAGTCATGAGTAATACCAATATATAGGGTTGATTCTTTTAATACGAGGGGCGGTAGACCGTGAGGCCTCTGTTGTCCACCCTCTATCGACGGCAAATGTACGAAAAAACGATGAAAACCGTCTGCCTCCGTACTTAAAATTAAGGAAACAGACGGTTCTTTTCGTCCATGTTGACGCTTTCCCGGTGCTTACTGCCAGGTATAACTATAGCTGTCCATAAAGGTAACGTGAGAGGGATTCTCCGTAGTCACCTCTTTCGTGGCCGGATTGGTCGTATTGTCAATGCGGGTGGTGGTCACCTGAGTGTCCATCACGACCATGCTGTTCAGACGCGACAGGCTACCGTCCTGATTCACGTCAAACGATAGTTGCATATTGTAGGTTCTGACGGTTTTACGGGTGGTGACTACCTTTCGGTCTACACTCGTCGTCACCGTCTCTTCTTCCGTGATATAGCCCTCGTTGTTGGGATAGGTCAAGTCACGCAGGCTAAAGAGCTCCGGATGAACCCAAGCCAGGTAATCTTCATCCAACATCCAGTGAAGGGTGAGGGAACTTTTGGGGCACCATCCTTTAAAAGGCTTGTCGCCGTATTTGTATTGATAGGTGTTACTGATGCCATTTTCCACGTCTTCCACTTTAATGGTGTTGATTCGGTCGCCGTTCCACGTCGCCTCATACAAGCCGCTGTTGTAGGGAGACTCACTACTGCGCAGAACTCTTATAGGTCGCATCAGTACGTCGTAGGTATATGAGGCTTTCCAAATGTCACCGGTCACTTTCGATACCCGATTGTTGGCGAACTGATACGTAGTGACCTTGCCATTGCTTAGTGCCGACACACAATGACTGCCCCACGAATAGGTTGTCGTCGTCACTTGACCGTCGCTGTCGGTGTATCGAACCTCTTTCAGCAGTCCGTAATCGTTGTAATCAAAGTTGTAGAGGCATTCTTGCGGCTCATACGAGCCCTGTGACGTGCTGTCGGTGCCGGATACAGTCTTCCACGAGGTTTGTCGGATGGATTTCAACTTTTTTCCGTTCTGTATCACACCGTCTTCGGTTGTGATCACATCCGTGGTAGTTTTGTCTTCGCTGCTGCAAGCACTCAACGCAATGCTGCACAATAATGTAGTGGCAATGAAAGCCTTTAATTTGTTGATGCGTTTCATATCTTTTCTATTCTCTCGGGGCAAAGTTAGTGCAAACGAGAGAAATGACAAGCCGAAAAACAAAAGTTTTTCAGGGTTTTGTTGTTTTCATTTTTCGTTCATGTGAAGGGCGTATGCCCTGATGTGGGCGAAAATGAAACCATCACATAAACCATTCAAACCAAAATTTCAAACGAACAGGTGTAGGGGCGTATCGCATACGCCCTGATGTGGGCGGAAATGTAATGACAACGGCGAACAAACCACCATCGTTGAATGTGCATTTTTGCTGCCATGGAGGGCGTATGCGATACGCCCCTACACTTGTTCGATGAATACATGGGTGGAACGATGGTGGAATCTACACCTGTTCGC
>CALZOH010000046.1 GCA_945827465.1 uncultured Prevotellaceae bacterium | reverse complement strand
TGAGGCACTTTGCCAGCATGGCATAACCACTAATTGGATCGATTGAGGCACTTTGCCAGCATGGCATAACCACTAATTGGATCGATTGAGGCATTTTGCCAGCATGGCAAGAACCCTCCCGAAACAAATACAGCAAAAAATCTGCTGATAAATCAACGTCCAATCTACACTTGAACTATTCCTCCTTGTGAGGACTATTATAAAAGGTAACACGGAAGTATGAATTACATCAAAACATTCACTCAACCAGATACGTCAGAAGTTTCCCCAGGGGAAAAACCTTCTGATGCCATGATGAAAACCACTCCCCATGACGGGAGAGGTATATGGAAGATGGTGCGGAAAGACGGCCCCAAGGCCGACAACCGTACAGGGTGCGCGGAAAGAGCGGTTCTATTTTGAGCAGCGGAACTCCGGTAGCACTATTTGCACTTTACCGCTTCGGCGGTCCTCCTGTTTGAAAGCGGCCCAACGGTTCCGGGTCGTTGAGATTAGTTCGAGAGGCTGTTTCAGCCTCCATTTTACCAAAAAAATCAAAAGAATACGAACATGAAGATCCAGAAATTCACAAAAAAGCGCATGAGCAATGCTGCTCATTTCCATTTCGTCAAGAAATGGACTACGGCACTCTTAGCAGAAGAGTGGTCTGAAACAAAAATGACCGAAGCCGTTACAAATTTCAAAAGCCTTTATATGGTAGAAGCCGAACTCTATCGCGAGTCAATCAACACAGAGAAGACAGAAGCCATTAACGCCGCCGACAAAGCGCGCGATAAGGAGTACACCATCATGAAAACAATTGTGTCAGCCTGGTCCGGCTCCGATCATGAAGCTCAAGACAAGGCGGCAACTGCCATTCAGAGTGTATTGAAAGAGTATGAACTCAAACCAGCCGAAAATCGCAACAACGAATCGGCTAAAATGAGTCAGATCATCAAAAAACTGACTCAAGAGGACCTGCTCGCCCACATGAAAACGCTTGGTTTAGAACCATGTTTGAATGCCATGATTCTGGCCAACAATGATGTGGAACGAATGCTCTCTGAACGCGAAGCAGAAGTGGCATCGCGCGAAAAAGGTGCCCTTAAAAACGCCCGTTTAGCTTGCGACAAGGCCTATGATGCGACGGCCGATTTGATAGATTCTTATGTCAACACGGCAGACGACCCTGCTCCCTATCAGACATTCATTGCCAACTGGAATGTTTACCTTGAAAATCTGAAGACAGAGCTCAAACGTGTGACCACGTTGCGTAAGAATAAAGCTACAGATTCCGATGTCCCGGCGACAGAAGAACCTGTTGCCTCCGAAGACCCGGTTAATGAACCAGTAGAATCGGAGGTTACCGAGTAAGCGGCCTTGGGGAACCGCAGGCAGCTTAACAAACAGACGGGAGGCCCATCATCCACAAAAGGACATGGGCCTCCCATTATTTTTACATCATTATATAAAAAAGAAAAACTGTAGGGGCGTATCGCATACGCCCTCACAGCGGCGAACGAGCACCTCAAACGACGCCATCACCCCAAAATTTCAAACAAACAAGTGTAGGGGCGTATCGCATACGCCCTCACAGCAGCGAAGGAGCACCTCAAACGAAGCCATCACCCCAAAATTTCAAACGAACATGTGTAGGGGCGTATCGCATACGCCCTCACATCAGCGAACAAGCCACACAAACAAAGCCATCACCCCAAAATTTCAAACGAACATATGTAGGGGCGTATCGCATACGCCCTCACAGCGGCAAACAATGCAGTAACAAAGAATATTCACCGCACAATTTCAACCAAAAAACCCCTCAAACGATGACGGCAACTTCGCCACCAACATGCAACATCGCTCACATGAAGGGCGTATGCGATACGCCCCTACACTTCTTCGCTTAAAACAATAAATTTACATCCTTCGCACTGAAAAATAACCCCTCAAACAATGTCGGCATATTCGCCGCTTACATGCAACATCGCCAATGTGAAGGGCGTATGCGATACGCCCCTACACTTGTTCGCTTAAATACCAAAATGATATCCATTACTGCAACAAACAACATGTAATGAATAACCATTACCCACCGATTTGAACAAAAAACTATATGGCGCAAAGGCTTACGCCCTTGCGCCACAATAGTTGTTCGCTAAAACACAGGAATCAAATGATGATTCCTATATCCTTCGGTCTGATGCGACTTATTTGGAATGCAGTTTGTCCATCAATACCTTCATCCAATATCCGCCAATGACCGAACGGCCGATGAAATGCTCATAACGGCCCGTCTTGGTGTCGTGCCAGTCGCTGATGGCCACTCGCGACGGAGTTTCATCAATATATTTATACAACGGATCAACGAACTTCTGGAACGTAGCCTTGTCAGACGCCATGGCGGCTGTCCACATGATCCAGTCGCTCTTGGTATAATCGCGGCGACAGTCAAGAGGCAGTCCGTAGGTGTTCTGCTTACCTAAATAATATTGAATTTCCTTCTCGATGGCATTGTTTGGGAAAATATGGGTGTTCCACAACTTGTCCCAAACCATATTATACTTCTGACTCCAGGTGTCGGGACGGTCGTAAGCCAATCGATAATGATCATCACCGTCGCGCGCATCTTCTTCCCACTTCTGCGCCATTTGTTTGGCCAGTGCCTCATACTTTTGAGCCACTTCTTTCTCGCCACGCATATCGGCCATGCGCGAGTAAGCCAATATTCCCATAATGGCTTTGGCTGACAGGTTGCAGTTATGAGCCCAATGTCCGGCAAAATCGTCGGTACACAATTGCTCAGCCGGATCTTGGCCGTTTTCAACCAAGTAATTGTTCCACTGAGTGAGAATGTCCCAATATTTATCCACGTACTTGGTGTTGCCATCCAGCTGACAAATCGTAGCAGCCAGTGTGAGCATGTTGCCAGACTCTTCCAATGGCATATCGCCACCATAGGTCTGACCGTTAGCGATGGGATAGGTGCCCATATCGTGTGCGGCGAAAGGTTTAGTCCAACGTCCCGACAAACTATAATCGAGAATGCTGGTCATCATGGCCTTTTGCAGCTCAGGATTGTACACCAGGAAGAGCGGAGCTTCGGGATATGTCAGGTCAACGGTGTTAACGCTTCCGTTGGAGTCATTTTCTTTGGAGAAGAACAACAGGTTGCCGTCCTTGTCCTGGAATAATTTATGGGCAACGATCACATGGCGATAAGCGGCAGAGAGAATTTCGGCATATTTTTTGTCTGCGGCTTTCAGACCATCGTCATAGATACGCTGGTCAAGTGCCCGACAACGCTTCATGATGGATTGATAATTGTTTTTCAACTTCTCAAAAGCGTCGTAGATAGACACTGTTCCGTTGTGCGTCCAGTAAGCCTTGTAAGGCTGATGCAGATACTCGATGTCGAGCACCTCATCATATCCAATCATGGCAAAACTCGACTGAGGTTTATCCTTCACGGTACCGAAGTCATGGAGATAAGCCAGAACTTTGGTTCCCGCCGCGTCACGATTGACGCATTCTGACGGTGACTCAGGCAAAGAACCGTTCTGCACAAACTGATTCTGCATATCAGACAGATTACCCATGGCAACGCAGCCATTCACTGCCGGCAAATAGAGGTAACCCCAATCGATGCAGATGTTGTCACCCTTCTTGGCGAGCATCGGCTGCTCGATGGTGCCACATTTCAGGTATTGGGTACCCTTGACCGTTTCGAGTTGGATGTGTGTGGGCTGCATCAGAGCATTGACCGCCAACTCGGCAGAGGCATCCAGATAGAACTGCACCTGATGTTCCTTGCCGTCAGTGGGTCGTACCTGATAAGAAATATAGTTGATGGGTGTTGACAGGAGGTCGTAATCGTCAATCAGGACCGGAGCCGTGAAGACGAGATCCAGTTCCACCGGTCCGCACTCCATCGTGTAATAGGTTGAGGTGGCCAACACGTCGACAGACTTCTGCTTGGCATCTTGAATGGAAGAGTTCTCTTCGATGGGATTATAATACAATCCGTAGTCAAGCATTGCACCGCCGTAAGTATTGTGGCAATGGGCCGCAATGACGTTCTTACCGGGGCGCAAGGCACTTTTGGCCACTTCGTCAAACATATATTTTTGGTTGCTTTTCCATGTTTCACCCGTGTTAAGCACTTCTACGCCGTTGACGAAGACTTGGAAGACGTCGTCATGAGAATATTTCAGGTAAAAATCCTTGGCCAACATGTCTTCAGTGAGTTCTACGGTGCGTCTGACAAATACATCGGTATTGTCACCGGCCCATTTGGTGTGAATAAAGGCTGCCCCCGTATCGCCAAAGGCTCCTGCAGCTACACTCCAGGCTGAATCGTCAAAGTCAGGCATTTCCCATCCTTTCTGATAGGTTCGGCTATGCGGCGCCTCCCATTTTTCTTCGGCAGCAACCGGTAGCAAGGCCTTGAGCACTTCGGCTTTAGCACCCATCACACGGTAAACGGTGCCATCCACACGCAAAAAGGCCGTAATGGGCTTCTCAGCACCGGTCCAATGGCGGGTCAAACCGTCAGTCAACCGGTCATAAGGCGACCAGATGGAGAAATAAGGGTCATTCACTACTATCGGAACCGCCGGCAGGCGCAGATCCGTAGTCTGGTAAGGCTTAAATACATCGTCGGATGTATTGGTCTGGCACGAAATAAACAGCAACAGGGCCAAGACCGAAAACAGTATTTTTTTCATTCTATCTAAATTTAAAATATCCAATATACTACATAGCAAGGCAATAGCTCCATAAAGAAACAGAGGCAATGCGAAGGTAAATATGCCTTTTCATTGTCTCTGTTTATTACAGTATTCGCTCTATCTTCGGACTGAAGAATCGGCTAATACTCGTCTTCGTTGAAAAAGAAGTCTTCTTTTGTAGGATAGTCGGGCCATAAATCCTCTATGGAATCATAAGGCTCACCCTCATCCTCTATCTCTTGGAGATTTTCAACCACTTCCATCGGCGCTCCTGAACGCATTGCGTAGTCAATGAGTTCATCTTTAGTTGCAGGCCAAGGTGCATCTTCTAATTTTGACGCTAATTCTAATGTCCAATACATTTTTCTTTATTCAAATTGGTTGTTTAACGATATGCTACTTATTATACTTCGGCAAAAATACAATATTCTAAGAAAGCACCAAACAATCATAGCTTTTTTTCATCAATTCCTGATTGCATGTTCAGTTTACGTGCTAAAACAAAGAGATAATCCGACAATCTGTTTATATAGCTTTGCAAAACGGGATCTACTTTTTCGGTCTCCGCCAGTTCGACAATACATCTTTCAGCCCTCCTACAGACCGTTCGGCAGACATGTGCCTGAGCTGCAGCCTGACTGCCACCGGGCAAGATGAAGAAACGCATGGGTGGCAACAGGGCATCGTCGCTGTCGATTTGTCGTTCCAAACGCTCAAGCAAGGCTGCATCGAAAGTGGCAGAGGGTTCTCCTTCGCGATCTTCGGTGGCCAACAAGGCTCCAACCCGAAACAATGCACGCTGAACCTCTAACAGAAACGCCGTATCATCCCCTTCAGTCATCAAAGATACCAAAAGGCCCAGATGTGAGTTGAGTTCATCCACTGTACCGTATGATACCAAACGAGGCGAAGCCTTACTAACACGTGTGCCATGAACCAAAGACGTGGTGCCGGTATCACCTTTACGAGTATAAATCATTGATTTTTTCATGCTATTCACTAAAACTTGAGTTGATAATGCTGTTTCACATATTTGAGATTGAAAAAGATCAATCCCACCTGATATAAATCAAACGTCAGAACCGTTTTTTTATTGTCAACCAAAGACTGCCATAGCCGACGGGCCTCCTGATCTTTGTTGATGCCCGTCACGAGAAGCCATCCGTCGGAAAATGGCGCTGACATCGATGTGCGCTGCACAAATTGGGCTGCCAACGACACGTCGCACAGACACAACCAGGGGCCGTCACCTTCTTGCACCAGCAAGCGAGCCCCATCTTCAGTAGTTTGATAGGTGTTCACACGGGCAGACAGGCAACCCGACTTGAAATACTGCTGCGACAGCGGCGAAAGGGAGGTAGGGAGAAGCAGGGTGCGGGGTTGTACAAAATTAGCCAGCCTGAAAAACAGTTGGTTCCACTTCAAACCGAAATGAGCAAGCGCTGAATCTTTCGTGGCAGTCGATGAGAGCCGGCGCAAAGTGGCATAGGCATAATATTCACCCTGCTCATGAATGACACCACGAATAAACTGATAGGCAAAAGGAGATTGCACGCCATAACCAAGACTACATTTCCATCGGGAAAACACATTGAACAACCTAAAAAACATACATTCAAACGACATCGCACACAAAAATACAGAAATCCTGACACGTAGAGTTTTCAATCAAGTCCGTTTTTTCTAAAAAAATGTTATACCTGAAAATATTTTCGTGATTTAATTTGGAGGAAAAAGAAAAGTACGTACCTTTGCAATGTGTTTTTCATAGTATTAGATTTAAGGTTAACAAGGTTGGGATACAGTGGTATCCCTTTTTTATTTTCTAACGGTCAATACTAAGCATTACACACGCCCGACAGAAGGACTAAAACAATCTCGGCAACCATTTTTCGGCACATAACTATCCCTTCAGCAGGATGGGCAGAGACCGATTTCGTGCAACTGATGACTAAATAATCAGGTTCAGACATATTTTGCCAAGCATTTTTAGTACATTTGCAGGCAAGACAACTCAATCATTTTGAAAGATGAAAAAGATTTTTAGCTTCTCATTATTTGTAACTTGCTTAATGGCCCTACCGGCCAACGCTCAAGAAAAGAAATATCCTGAACCCGAGCCCATGAAGCCCGGAATGTCAGAATATTGGACGCCACAACGCAAAGTGGTCACCCCCGGAAACATTCAAACGCAGTCGGCACCCTCTGACGCCATCGTTTTATTCGACGGAACCGACCTGTCAAAATGGGAAATGGAAGACGGTACGGCCGCTGCATGGACGCTGAAGGACGGCGTGATGACGGTGAACAAGCAAAAGGGCAGCATCAGGACCAAAGAGAAGTTCGGCAGTTTCCAACTCCACCTGGAATGGAGCAATCCCAAGGATATTGAGGGAAGCAGCCAGGCAAGAGGAAACAGTGGCGTATATCTGCAAGGGATGTATGAGATTCAAATTCTCGATAGCTACAACAACGAAACCTACATCAACGGAATGGTAGGATCTATCTATAAGCAAACTCCGCCATTGGTTAACCCGATGCGCAAACCGGGAGAATGGAATGTATATGATATCATCTATACAGCACCGGTATTTAAAGAAGACGGAGACTATCTTTACCGCCCACGCGTCACTGTTTTGCTCAACGGAGTGGTTGTGCAATGCAACACAGAGATTTTAGGCACCACGGAATACATTGGTTTCCCGAAAACAATCAAGCACGGCGACGGTCCCATCCTGTTGCAATCGCATGGCGACCCCAGCCAACCCATCAGCTTCAGAAATATCTGGATCAGGAAACTCTAAACGAAACTTTTCAGGGCTTCCTACTTCATAAAATACAGGAGGGCATCGACTTTCAGCAGAATAGCAGAAGAGTCGATGCCCTCATGATCTCTTGGGAAAGAAGTTGACTCACGAAGTATGCTCTCCCAATACACGATGAGGTACATGACCATGAGCCACCAACTGGAAAGGACAGCCAAAAGACTCCTTGAGCAGTTCTTCATTGACCTCATCGGCCGGATGATAGTGAACGCTACGATTGACGCAAACGATATTGCGCACACTGCGAAGCACCGTTCCGATATCATGACTCACTAACACCACGGCACAACGACGATTAATGTCGGCTAAAAGTTCATAAAGCTGTTCCTGATGTTCCTGATCAATATAAGTGGAAGGTTCATCAAGAATCAACACTTCCGGTTCACAGATCAAAGCCCTTCCAATCAAGGCGCGCTGTCTTTGTCCGCCGCTTAATTCGCCTATCGAGCGACGCGCTTCGCTTGTTAAGTGCAGCAAAGACAGTAAATCGTCAGCCCGCTCGCGATCGACGCGGCTATAACGGCATATACCGCGACGATTAGTGAGCAATCCGGACAGAATAACCTCATTTACACTGATGGGAAACTTGGTGTCGAAGGTGCTATACTGCGGAAGATAGCCCATTCGTAAGGACTCCACTTCGTCATGATCTCTGAAATAGCGGACTTCACCCCTTGCCGGAGGAAGCAAACCCAACATGACCTTAACCAAGGTGGTCTTTCCGCCTCCATTGGGCCCGATGATGCCCAAGAAATCATTTTTCAACACTGAAAGAGAGGCTTGCTGCAGCACTTCAGTGCCATCATACTCAACAGCAACATCTCGCAATTGAAGGATAGGGCTATTTGTCGTCATCCAATCTACTATTTAAGACTCCGGAGGCCTGTTCTCCCGCCGTTTTCAAAAGAGTTGCCACTTTGAGCATTTCCTGATGCCAATCATAATTCAAGGGCTGCACGTCTTTTACCTCCGCTCCCATCTCTTTGGCCAGTACCCGGGCACTTTCTTTATTAAACTCCGGCTGCACAAGAATTACCTTCACATCCTCTTGCCTACATTGACGCACAAAATCGGCTAATTCGCCCGGTGCAGGCTCTTTGCCGTTGCGCTCAATGCTGAGCTGCTTCAATCCATATTCCAATGCAAAATAAGTATAAGCCGGATGAGCCGTGACGAAGGTACGATAACGAAGGTTTTGGAGCAACTGGCGCACCTGACGATCGGTTTGATGAATGTTTTTAACCAACTGCTGCAATCGTTCCTGATAGGTATCACGACCCAAGGAATCTAATCGGCACAAGGCAGCACACACACAGCGGCTGATTTGCTCTGCATTGCGACAGGAAGTCCATGTGTGAGGGTCAAGAAGCTGTGCGTGGGCATTGCCAGTGGAAGCATCCAGGCTATCGGACGTGTCAACCAACAAAAGATGGGGATTGTTTTCACAAATACGATTTAGCCACGTGGTTTCAAAGCCTAATTGGCCTACCTTGAAATATAATTTGGCCTCAGAAACGGCCAGTAACTGCTCGGGAGCAGGTTCGTAGGTCTCGGGACTGAATCCTACGGGAACAACGGAAACTACCCGGTAACGGTCACCCGCTATTTGTTCGACAAAATAACGCAACGGTTCAATGCTGACAGCCAGCACCGGCTTGTCGACAGGCTGATGAGAGCGACCACAGCCGCTCAACAGCAGAAAAACAGCACTAACCGCCCAAATGAAAACCGCATACGAACGATCGGAAGAACTAACCGAACGACGCCACAGAGCTAACGAAGAAAAAAGATGAAACGAATGAGAACTTCTCATGACTGAAGCAACAATGTTTTAGGAATACAAAACTACGGATTTATTTCCACTTATCAATTGGGAGCTAACGATAAATAATGACCTATCCTATGAGCGATGACGGCATCAGCAAGCATGTATATGTCATCCATTATAGTTCTATATTAAACCTTAATGCCGCAAATTTACGAATAACAGTTTAATTGAGAACTATTATATTGATTCTTTATAAGACCTACGAAACGCAGCAGATAGTTTCTACAAAGAAAATTTACCGCTGCTTCCAATCACAATTCCTCTAAAAGGAAGCCCAGAACTACATATCGCGCTACTTTCCCGATTAAAATAGTAAGCGCAGACTTCCATACATCCACGCGCAACAGTCCCATCGCAATGGTAATAACACTGCCGAGAATGGGCAACCACGAAAGCAGGCCCATCCATGCTCCATAGCGATGGACAAAACGCTCACTCTGCTCCAGGCGCTCGGGACGAACGCGTAACATGCCATAAATCCAATCTTCCTTGCCCATACGACCCACGCCATAATTGAACATTCCGCCCAATAGGTTGCCCACCGACGCGCAAAGTACCAACATCCAAACATCCAGGCCCGCTAAACGCAAACCTGTCATCACCGCTTCGGAACTGAACGGGAAAAAGCTGCCGGCAAGGAACGCCGCAGCAAACATTCCACCATAACCGTATGTCAGAAGGAAATCAACGAATGCATCCATAGATAATTAAACGCAGCAACCAGGAAGGTGGACAACAGAATCATGTAGAAAAAGACGGAACCACCGCGACCACGGGAAAAGGTAAGATAATGACCGACAAGCGGACTGATTTCGGCCACGATGAAAGGCAAAAACAACTCATAATATTGGGGCTGCAACACACAGCAACCCAATAATACGCCGGCCTGAAGGAATACGATGTAAAGGCACATCCTCGTACGAATCTTATCATTGAAGTTGCTCCGGGAATAATGGGCGCAACTGATGAGATAAAGCACAAAGAGAAACCCGAAATTCACCCATCGATCGAGCTTCAACGAGAAAAGACAGAGCGGACCGGTTTCGACCAAATGATAGATGTATTCCAAACATTTTTCAGGTTGTCCCAACACAGACATTACGCAAGCATACAGTTCCAGTGGCGCCAATAGGCCAAAAAGACCGGCTAACAACGTGCGAAGAGTAAAAGCGCGCAACTGAATTTGCATGGAGAAATAATAGAACAGCGCCATGACAAGAAGTTTCGGGAAAAGCAGACTCGACGCACCCAAAAAGAAGAAGGCCAAAAACACTTTTCGCTCGGCATGATACTCTTGGTAGGACTTCAGCAGATAATACTGCGACGTGACATAGCCTATTACGGCCCAAAGAACGGCACTATATTGATGGATACTGAAAACTGCGCCACTCAATAAGATGAACGTTGACGGAACCATCCATGTGCGCACACGCATCAAGGCATTTCCGTTGCTCATATGACGAACTGCCAACATGGCAAGCAATGCGAGCAAGAAACCAGCCCAATTAAGTAGATTGTTTACACCCGTCAGACACCACAGCAGAGCGGCAGCAATGATGGACAAAACCAATGTTGCCGTACTTTCCA
Organism: uncultured Prevotellaceae bacterium; assembly: GCA_945827465.1. Classification (GTDB taxonomy): domain Bacteria; phylum Bacteroidota; class Bacteroidia; order Bacteroidales; family Bacteroidaceae; genus UBA6382. The sequence goes on along the minus strand of CALZOH010000046.1, from coordinate 5,259 downwards.
CTACTCGCATCTTGAACGAACGTCTCTTCATGACTCTCTTCTTAATTGACGGGCGCAAAATTACGAAATAAAACCGACTCGCTGTCTCCCCCTCAACCTACTCTTTCACTCGCAGGAACAAGTTATTACCCTCATCAGAGCTACAAAGGATGAAAAGAGAAGTATTGACAAGCAGCCTCAACAGAAAAACAAGAAGGGAAAGCCTCTTTTTGTTTGAAAGGTAGTAACTTTGCACATCTCCAAAAATATCATTAACTCCATGACACAAAAACTTTTTATTTACAATACACTTTCACGCACCAAAGAACTGTTTAAACCCCTTCACGAAGGTAGAGTAGGCATGTATGTATGCGGTCCGACCGTTTACGGCGATGCTCACTTGGGGCATGCACGTCCGGCCATCACCTTCGACGTTTTATTTAGATACTTACAGCATCTCGGATATAAAGTACGCTACGTCCGCAACATCACTGACGTGGGTCATTTGGAACACGATGCCGACGAGGGCGAAGACAAGATTGCGAAGAAGGCCCGACTGGAACAACTGGAACCGATGGAGGTGGCACAACATTACACCAATCGCTTCCACGACGCCATGACCGCCCTAAATGTTCTTCCGCCAAGCATCGAGCCCCACGCAAGCGGACATATCATTGAGCAAGAGCAACTGGTTAAGGAGATTCTTAACAATGGATACGCCTACGAAAGCAACGGAAGCATCTACTTCGACGTGGAAAAATACAACAAAGACCACCACTACGGCATTCTCTCTCATCGCAATTTGGACGATGTCATCAATCACTCCCGTGAATTGGCCGGCGTTGACGAAAAGCGCAACCAGGTGGACTTCGCTCTTTGGAAAAGAGCCGAACCGCAGCACATCATGCGTTGGCCCAGCCCTTGGAGCAACGGATTTCCCGGATGGCACTGCGAATGCACGGCCATGGGACGTAAATACCTGGGGCAGCAGTTCGACATCCACGGAGGAGGAATGGACTTGGTATTCCCCCACCACGAATGCGAAATTGCACAAGCTGTAGCCAGTCAGGGCCACCCGATGGTTACCTATTGGATGCACAACAATATGATTACCATCAATGGTCAGAAGATGGGAAAGAGCCTTAACAACTTCATCACATTGCAGGAATTCTTTACGGGCAATCACAGTGAGTTGGACGAAGCCTATTCTCCCATGACGATCCGCTTCTTCATCCTGCAGGCTCATTATCGCAGCACGGTGGACTTCAGCAACGATGCTCTGAAGGCCAGTCGCAAAGGATTGCTACGACTGATGGAAGGCGTGAAGAATCTGGAGCGCATTGGTGCAACCCCTAACGGACACATCAAGACAGACTTCACACGAGAATTGAGCGAAAAATGCTACGAGGCCATGAACGATGACCTCAACTCGCCGATTGTCATCAGTCACTTGTTTGATGCTTGTCGCCTGATCAATCAAATTGTGGACAAGCAGGAGAGCATTACGCCCGATGCGTTGGAAGAACTCAAGACGATCTTCCGGACATTTGCTTTCGACGTTTTGGGACTCAAAGCCGAAGCTGAGGGAAGCAACAAGCGCGAGGAAGCCTTCAGCCAAGCCGTTGACCTCTTGCTCGAAATACGCAGTCAGGCTAAAGCCAACAAGGATTGGGCTACAAGCGACAAGATTCGCAACGAACTGGCGCAATTCGGGTTCGAGGTGAAGGACACCAAGGATGGTGCGACCTGGAATCTGAACAAATAACAATGATAAGAAGAGTATTATTCGGTCAAGCAGCGACCCGTGTGGCGCTGCTTGCTGCTTTAATGGCAGCAACACTCGCCGTTCAGGCCCGCTTCTACTTGGGCGCACCTTTCAGAAACGGCATGATGATGCAACAGAGGGCTGAAGTGGTAATATGGGGAACTGCCTCACCCGGTTCAACCATCAGCATCACCCCTTCGTGGGACAGCCCGACGGTGAAGACGCAAGCCGGCGCCGACCGCAAATGGAGCGTCAAGGTGAGTACACCGTCAGCGAGCTTCGAGGAACAGGAACTCGAGATTGCCGACGACCAAGGATGGACCAGCCACCTGCGCAACATACTGATTGGCGAAGTATGGCTGGCCTCCGGACAAAGCAACATGGAAATGCCTGTGTCGGGATGGGGCAGCGACAATCCCATTCACCATGTTGACTCCATCTTGGATAGCGCCACCCGTTATGCGGGCAAATTGCGCTTTGTCAAAGTGCCGGCCAAGCTCAGCGGCACGCCGAGCGACTCCTGCGGTATCGTCTGGCAAGAGTGTTCGAGCTCGACGATCAGTTCCTTCAGCGTGGTGTCATATTTTTTTGCCACGCACTTAATCGACAGCCTAAACATTCCGGTGGGCATCATCAATGCCTCTTTCGGCGGCAGCGACGTGATTGCCTGGATGCCGGGAGAAGTATGCCGAAGCGTGAGCGGCATCCCCATCAACAATTCTGTTTATAACAACATCACCCAGTCGTCTCCGGCTGCCTGCTATAACACCATGATCCGACCGTTGAGGAGATTCACCATTGCCGGTTTCATTTGGTATCAGGGAGAAAATAATGTCTACAACCGGAGGGAGGACTATGCGCGTAACCTGACGGATATGATTCGTTCCTGGCGCGAAGAATGGGGACAGGGCGACCTGCCCTTCTACCAAGTGGAACTGACACCCTACTCTTACGGAAATATCCACGGAACGGAAGCGCCCCTGGTTCGCGAAGAGCAGAACTTAGTAACCGTCACCATTCCGAATGTCAGAATGGCCGGCACCAACGACCTCGTCGTGGCTGACGAAACCACCCGCATTCATCCCCGCCATAAGTTAGGCGTGGGGCAGCGCTTGGGCAACTGGGCCCTGCACGATGTCTACGGTTATGATCATCTGCGTCCGGCTTGTCCGCAGGTCAAGCAGGTGCGTTTTGCCTCGTCGAAGGCTTACGTAAGTTTTACAGAAGCCAACGACGGCCTGGCAGCCCAAGGCGAGATCACAGGATTTGAACTGGCCGGCTCCGACGGACAATTTTATCAGGCGCAGGCCAAGATAGAGGGGAACGAAGTGGCGGTGACTTGTTCATCGGTGGCGGCTCCGGCCTACGTGCGCTACTGCTATCGCAACTTCCTGATGGGGAACCTCAAGAACAAGGTAGGTCTTCCGGTACTGGCTTTCAGAACTGACAACCCGCTGGTAACTTACCTCCCGAACGCCGAACAGAACGGCCGGGCAGAATTGCAGACGGTCATTAACTACGCTCAATTCTACCAGTCGCGCTTTGCGCCGGGCACACAACCGGGCTATGTTGACGAAAGCTATTACACGCAGTTCACCTCCACCCTGGCCGAAGCCATTGCGGCCCTCAACACCCGGTCGGATGCAGCCACAAATGCTGCCCTGACTAAAAGGCTGAATGACCTGAACAACGGATTGCCCCGGCACGTCATTCCCCTGACTGAAGGATTCTACCAGATTGTCAGTGGCCTCGCCGCATTTAAGGCTCAAACAGGGGGAGAAAAGGGGATGACGGGCCAGGCTGACGGCAACCTGAAATGGTCAACGCTCTTTGACAACAACCTTTTCAGCGTCTTTGAACTGAAGAAAGGGGAAGGCGATACCTGGAGCATTCAATGCGTGGGCACTCAAACCTACTTGAGCACCTACGCCGGCGGCAAAGCACGCATTCAACTCTCGGAGGAGCCCTACGTCGGACAAATCATTCGGCCTTTCTACAACGGCCAGTGGAGCATCATCAACGAACAATTGGATGAGGACTACTATGCCAATGGTCACGCCAACGGCAGCGGCGCTTCGGGCTACATCGTGGGCACGCCCTCGGCCTATGGTTCGGCCGGCAGCTGGTATCTACGGAAAATTACAGATGAAAACCGCATCAACACTTATCGGCAGATGGCTTTGACAACACGCTTGAAGAAGGCTGCAGACAAGAGCCGGCAGTTGCTCGACAGCATACAGATAGGCACCAGCTTCGGCGACGTGGAAGCAGATGTCCACAACCGCTTTGAGACAACCATCAACCAAGCGGCCGACGCTCAAGGCCTGACGGAGGAGAAGGTGGAGCAGCTGATTGCCGAACTGCAACAGGCCGAAGAAGCCTTCCTGCAATCTCGCCTCACATTTAAGACAAACGTATGGTATTACATCGTCAATCAATGTGCGGCCGCAACGACGCCCACTGCAGTTGAGCCCCACCACCAAGCCCTCTACCTTCGCTCAGCCAACACGAAAGAAGGTGAAAAATGGTCGTCAACTGCCGACATAGCAGCCTGGGGATACCATGACCCAGCGGCCGATACGCTGACTTGCCGGAAGAATGCTTACGCCATGTGGAGAATAGTGCCGATAGAAGGCCGGCCCGACGCTTTTGCCTTACAGAATCGAGCAACGGGCACTTACCTCAGCTCACAACTCACCGACGCGCGCTTCGGGAGCGACTACACACCGCAACCTTACAGCATCCAACTGCTCGGCAGGGACCAATTCAGCCTATCGCCGCTTGCCATTGCTAACGGCAGTTCGCTCGCAGCCATCGCGACCGACCAGGCTATCAGTACGGCCAAAGGCGGATATGCCACCGCAGCGGCCTGGACCTTCATAGAGGTTACTTCAAACGGAGAGCCGGAAACCATCGGTCTGGAAGTGACATCGGGCCGAGTATCCATCATGTGCCTGCCCTATGCCATCGAGTCGGTAAGCGCACCGGGGCACACGGTGAAAACTTACACGCTGAAAAACATTCCTTCGGAAGAGACCTTGCAACTCAGCGAGAAAAGGAGTTTCGCAGCCGGCGAACCCTTCTTCATGCTGATAGACCAACCGGGAAGCACGCCCCAACCCGTCATGGTGGAAGTGACTGCCCCCAATGACTACGTGCACGAAGCACAGACCGTAAACGGACTGGTGGGTGTGCTCGACAAAACGCGTGTGAAGGGAAAGGGACTTCTTTACTTCAACTCGCAAAATGAATTGAAAGCGGCAGGAAGCCTTTCCTTCTACATCGAAGGCCACAGCGGCTACGTAGACCCAAGACTGGTGAGCGACGCCGGCGGTCAAGCAGACCTGACCATCGGCAAAAACGCAGACGGAGTAGTTTCAGTGGTCCGTACGGACAGTGAGCGCAAAGTAGACGTGTTCACCCTCGACGGGCGCCTCGTCAAAAAACAGGTGCCAAGCCACGAGGCGTTGCAAGGTCTAAAGAAAGGCATCTATATCATCGGTAAAGAGAAAGTC
>CALZOH010000045.1 GCA_945827465.1 uncultured Prevotellaceae bacterium | reverse complement strand
AGCAAAGTAGAAAATAAACAAATAATCTGTGAAGTAATTTTAGTCATAGTCACTTTTTCATTGTTTATATGTATTAAGTTAGACAAGAATACATGTTTTAACGTCCACTTGTGTACTTGTATTCAGGTGTACGTATATACATGTTTATATGTTTACATTACATCGGTCACGCCTTTATGCTTGATTTTCCGAACCTTACCATTCTTGGATTCATAGGTAGCAATACCTTGACGCATCATATATTCCATCAAAGCACGGATGGTAAAGCCTTCCTTATGAGCAATAGCCTGTACCTTGTCGGCGAGTTCAACCGAGCAGATAAAGGAAAAGTGCTTCCATGGAGTATCGGATGCTTCACGAGTTGTCTTATTAGTAGGTTCTTCATTCTGCGTTGCATCCTGATTAGGTTCCTCATACTTGTCCTGAGGTCGGATGACGGCACTGCCCAGGATATTGCCCAGCAGTGTGTCCATGTTTTTTTTAGCCATAATCCTTATAAATTGCGTGATAAGATTTCTTCTGTGAGAGCAAGGTAATCATTGGCACCATTCGACTGAGGGTCATATTCAAATATGCTCATACCGCTGCCAGCCGACTCTGCAAGAGCAATGTTCTCGCGTATGCGTGTATTCAGCATAATACTACTATATCGATCTTTTACTGCCTGTTCTACAACCTTGTTAAGTTTACGGTGGTTGTATCTGGCGATGAAGACACCGCTCAGCTTCAGAGAAGGTTTTATTCTCTGTAAAGAAAGAACAAAGCTGTCAAGCATCCTCATTCCCTTCAGAGGAAGAAGTTCGGGAGTCATAGGCACAATGATTTCGTCAGCAGCAAGGAATGCGTTAGTGGTGACAATACCCAAAGAAGGAGGACAATCAATGAGAATGTAATCATAGTTGTCTTTGACGGACTCCAGCAGTTTTGTCAGCAATTGTTCACGAGCCAGGAGATTGGTCAGGGCAATCTCAGCACTTGCCATTTCAAGCGAAGACGGCACAAGGTCAAGATTCTCCCTAATCTTCATGATGGGCAGAGGATTGCCAGATACAAGCGAATCAAAGATGCACTGCTCGATGTCATCTTCATTCGGCACGAAGTAAAGCGTCAGATTCGCCTGACCATCAAGGTCGATGAGCAATACCTTTTTACCCTTCATTGCCAGACATGCACCAATGGATGCTGTTGAAGTCGTCTTGGAAACGCCGCCCTTGTAATTGGCTAAAGTTATGATTTTCCGAAACATAGGAATATGTATATAAGAATTAGTGAATAAATGTGTACATGTAAAAACGTGTACAAAGATACATTGTCGGTTTCAATCCGAGCTGATGCGAAACATGACAGTTATAAATGTCATGGTTTTTATCAGTCTCAGGTGAAGTGAACATCATTTTTGTTAACCAGAATCTCTTTGCCACTGCTAAGCTGCACCAGCAGTTCATATCCGTAGTCTTCAACCACGGTTGCATAGGAATAGCCCTTATAAGGCACATGAAGCTCACATGACGCACCGATTATCTCTGATTTGTAGTCATTCATCTCTTTATGTTTTTATTCGATGGTATGCCACCCATTGCAGCATACCATCAATGTTATTATACTCTGAATATCACTTGAAATTCAATTTTGTCTTCCGATAACTTCTTCATACGTTCTGTGACATCTGACAGATTGCTGAAGTTCTCTATTGTTACCGAACCATCTGGCTTACGCCATTTTAGTATGTAGTTGCCCATATCTATGCGTATTAGGTATTATTCAAATGTGAAGGGATAGATGTAGAAGTAGGTCTCTCCGTTCTCGTACTCATATTCATTGATGTAGTTCATCATTTCCTCGTTGGTACGTTCGCCTTGTTCTATGCAGGTCTTTGAAGTCCATTCATTGATGGCATCCTCGATGGTAGCAAAAACGTCCTCACATGCTTCGTCAAATGGTTCTCCGTATGAACTAACACAACATTCTTCAGTAAAGAAAGAGCCTTCATCATGAACATAGAAGACCTCACAGCCACACTCACACACTCTATATGAGATCGAGAGCTCGTCCCAAAGCAAGTGATTGATTTCCTCAAACAGTTCGTTGCAGGCATCCCATGCGGTTTCCGTATCAAAAGAGAGGAGTACGTGGTCATCATCTTCTTCAAACTCTGCCCAATAGATATGACCTCTGACGCTAATATGCTTTGCTTCATAGTCAATACCATAGTATTTAGCCAGTTCGTCCAGCCAGATGTTCTTGGTGTTTACGTTCATGCCCTGGAGGGCTGCCCAAAGGTCGCTCACTGCTTTACGAGTGCCTGTTACCTTGTAATTCGTTGTTGCTTGATTTGCCATATTGTTGAAATTTATAACGTTACCACTCTGTATAATAACTTTGGTCATTGTTCTCGCACTCTTCTGCCCATTCTTCTTCGGTGTACTCGGTGTGAAGACAATCATCACTGCAGTAGTAGGCAGCACCCATATCTACGCAATAGCCTTCACGCATCAGTTTGCCACACTCTGAGCATCGTCTGCAAGTTCTGTCCGTGTCCCACCAGTAATCGGTGAATGACTCTGCAATTACGTCCTCGCTCGTGTTATCGTCCCACTTGTCGAGATAGAAGGTTGCAAACTTGGTCAGTTCCTCCTCAGTGTAGAGTTCCTTGTCTGTACCGCTAACCGCATTGGTCAGTCTGGTCAAAATTGATTCGATTGTTGTCATGTCGTTGTTTTTTTATTTCCCTTCTGTAGAATCTTCTACTTCTGGGATTGATTAAAAATTATGTTGAAGACCAAAGGTGATTGTTCAAGCAATGCAAGGATTCATCAATAAATACTACCCAACGGTGTGGAGATTTCTTGATGAACCAACGGCATGTCCTTTCATTGTCGCAAGAAGAATCAGGTACCTTTGCAACATAATTTTATCAATCCCTTGAAGTAGATCTGAAAGTTTAAGAATTAGCTAAGAAGAGGGTTACTATGCCCGATTCGGTAAAAAGAAGGATAATGCTGCACAGAACAAAACAAAGCATTGTAAACGAGTTTAAGGTTTACGCTAATCATGTAAAATACATGTTCACATAAACCTTAAAGCAAACTTATGCACTCCTATTATGAGTACATTATATATGTATATAAGAGGAATAAACTTAAACCTAAATTTTTTCTTTTAACCGAAAAATGATTCAGACACGAATGTGGTATTTCGAACTAATCCATGTAACTCGTAGGCTATAAAGTCATCCTGCAAGGGACACTTAACAACATTTTCAATCACTATCCTCGTGGAAATTTTACAACGCAAATAGGTTATTAAAACGGAACATTAAACTTTTGCAGGATTTATCTGTCAAATGTAATGTAGAAGGCAATAATTCACGTTAAAATACGTTAATTATGTTAAAGTTCGAGCTTTTTTTGCTAATTTTGCAAAAATGTAGCACATTGATTATTAGCGATTTATGAAATTTGGCTCAAATTTAATCCGACTACAAATCAGGTCGCTGATTATCAGTGATTTTACCTTAATGCATCGGAAAGTAGAATATAAAACATGAAATAGCAAATTTGGAAATCATAGTATTAAGGGCAAAACCTCAAAGATAAGATTGACTATAGCTCCCCAGCAACGAGAGTTATATCAACTGGTCGATGATTAGATTGAGTAAAGTGCGATTTAGGGTAATGTTTCGTCCCTGGGCAAAAGTGCAATTCAAAAAATGATTTGCCACTTCGTCCCTGGGATGAAACCACTTTTCAAATTTGATTTGCTGTTTCGTCCATGGGCAAAAGTGCGATTCAAAAATGATTTGCCACTTCGTCCATAGAATGAAACTATGTTTCTTTTATTGCTTGCTTCGAGAGGCATTTTAATCTTAATATTTGTACCTTCGCGCTTAGTTTACTTAATAATATGAATGCTCTTTGTAAATTATTCGGCTTTGACCCCGATTCAATGAACGTCAAGAATGAAATCATTGGCGGCGTCACTCCGTTTCTGACTATGTCGTATATTTTGGCTGTACAGCCGGCATTGCTGAGTCAGACGGGGATGGATGCAAGCGCATTGTTCACGACAACTATTCTTGCCTCCGTTATTGCAACTCTCATCATGGCTCTGTATGCCAAGCTTCCTTTTGCTCTTGCTCCAGCCATGGGATTGAGTGCTTTTTTCGTTTATACCATTGTAATGGGCATGGGTTATAGTTGGCAGTTTGGACTGACTGCTGTTTTCTTGGAAGGACTTCTCTTCATTTTGCTCACCATTACCGGCGTGCGCGACAAAGTGGTTGAAGCAATGCCTCTTCAGTTGCGACGCGCCATTACACCCGGCATAGGCCTCTTTATTACATTCATAGGCCTCAAGAATGCAGGTATTATTGTGGACAATGAAACGACCTTTGTTGCCCTCGGAAACCTTCACACCCCTTCCGTATTACTTGCTTGTCTGAGCATTCTCTTTACTGCCATTCTTATCGTACGACGGGTGATGGGAACTTTGTTAATCGGCATTTTGGTGACTACGATTGTCGGTATTCCGATGGGACTTACTCACCTCACTTCATTGGTTAGTACGCCTCCCAGCATTGCTCCCATCTGCAACCAATTAGAATGGCATAACATATTTAGCATTGATATGCTCGTTTGCATCATGACTTTACTTTTTATGGATATGTTCGACACCATGGGTACCTTAATCGGCGTGGGCAACCGAGCCGGATTGGTTGACAAGAACGGAAATATGCACCATCTTAATAGAGCTTTTATGGCAGATGCAGTGGGCACTACGGCCGGAGCATTACTGGGCACGTCGACCATATCTACTTTTGTTGAGAGTGCTTCGGGCGTCAATGCCGGCGGACGATGTGGATTGACGTCCTTTGTAACGGCTTTGTGCTTTTCGGCCTCCCTGTTTTTCGCCCCGTTGTTTCTATCCATTCCTCCTCAGGCTACGGCTCCGGCCCTTGTACTTGTGGGTGTGATGATGATGAGCGACATTAGCCAAATTGATTTCAGCGATTACGTCAAAGCCATTCCTTGTTTTGTATGTATTGTTTTTATTCCCTTTACTTCCAGTATTTCTGACGGTATTTTGTTAGGATTCATTACTTGGGTCATCCTACATCTGCTGACAGGAAGGGCGAAGCATCTTAACATCCTAATGATTTGTCTTGCCCTACTTTTTATCTTAAAATATATCCTTTTACTGAACGCATGAAGAAATTCTTTTCAAGTTGGACCTACTTGGTCATCACCATTTTTACGTTACTTTCCCCGTTAGCATCCTGCAGTCACGATCATGAACCGCCCACACCTGCTGAGGCCGTAATGCGCGATGGCATTTGGGAGGGTACAGGCGAAGGACGCGGCGGCACCATTCTCGTACGAATTACGGTTACTAACCATATCATTACAGATACCAAGGCCGTTAGCCAGTCCGAATCGTCATTTGCCCAAGAAGCACTCAACAAAGTTTTAAGTAATGCCATCGGTCGAACCGATTACTTATCTCTTGAAACCGACGGAATCACCGGTGCAACGCTCACTTCCCAAGGTGTTATCGACGCGTTGACAATGGCCATTACCGCTGCCAAAGGTGAAAGAAGCGAAGAAGAAACAGGCGATGGTGACTGTTCATGCGACATTGTGGTGGTAGGAGCAGGTGGCGCCGGACTATGTGCCGCAGTTGAGGCTGCATCACAGGGTTGTAAGGTCATCGTAGTGGAAAAGCAAGGCATCGTGGGCGGTAATACCAACTACTCCACCGGTGGCATCAACGCTGCCGAGACTTCGGTACAACGCGGCTTAGGCATCTACGACTCAAAAGAACTCTTCTACGACGACACGATGAAGGGCGGACATTATCTTAACGACTCCTCCTTGGTGAGGAGCTTTGTTGAAAACGGTCCACTCACCATCGACTGGCTCATCAGCTTGGGAACCGACCTCAGTGACGTTGGCCTGATGGGCGGCAGCAGCGTTAAACGCACTCACCGCCCCCAAGGCGGCACTGCCATTGGCCCTCATTTGATGAAAGTTCTCAAGGAAGCAGCCCACACCAGGAATGTAGAGATACGTACCAACAACAAAGTGACCGGACTCATTTCCCAAAACAACCGAATCGGTGGTGTAAACATAGAAAAGAAGGATGGAAGCACCTATTCCATCCTGGCCAAGGTCGTCATCATAGCCACGGGTGGTTTTGGCGCGAACCTTGAAATGGTGACACGCTACTGCCCCAACCTCCGAGGAATGGCTACTCTCAACCATCAGGGTGCAACCGGCGACGCTTTTACCTGGATCAAAGCTGTTGGCGGATATTTGATTGACCTTGACAAAATACAAATTCACCCCACTTCAGAATATGTTAATCACATTCTTATCACTGAAGCCGTCAGAGGGAATGGCGCTATACTTGTCAACAGTGACGGGCAACGCTTCGTCAACGAAATGCAGACACGCGATTCGGTCTCAGCAGCCATTCTCAGCCAACGCGGCGGCATGGCTTACCTCCTATTCGACCAACAAGTCCGTCAGTCGCTGGCTTCTATCGAGACCTATCAGAATCAAGGAGTACTGATTTCGGCTGCCACCATTGCTGAACTTGCCGACAAGATGGGAATAAACCGTCAGACTCTGACATCCACCATGAGCCGCTACACAGAGATGCAGCTCAACGGCAAGGATGACGACTTCGGTCGAGCGGCTTCTGCCATGACAGCGCCCCTCAACGTACCGCCGTTTTATGCTGTCGGCGTTACGCCGGCCATCCACCACACGATGGGCGGCATCAAGGTTGACCCCGACATGCACGTACTGCGCGAAGATGGTACCGTTCTACCCGGACTTTATGCCGCCGGCGAAGTGACGGGAGGCCTTCATGGAGCCAACCGATTGGGTGGCAACGGCGTTGGCGACGTCGTTGTCAACGGCAAGATTGCCGGCCGCAATGCCGCCAAAGAAATTTTGGGACTATAAAACAACGTTTATTCACCATTCAATACTTTCAATCATGAAAAAGATACATTACCTCATCGCTGCCGCACTGCTTATGCTTGCATCATGCGCACATAAAACAAGCCCCACAAACATTCCCCACGAGCCAACAACCATTACCTGGATTGAAGATAAGCCCACACCCACCCTGCAACCGCACAGTTTATATCCGAACGTGCCCGACTCGCTTTGGACAGCTCTTGGACTGCCAGAAGGCGTACCGTCAAGTATGAGCTGTTTTCTGCTTCAGACGGAAGGTAAAAAGATTTTGCTCGATGCAGGATTGGGTGCGCCGTTTAGCCGGTTATTTCTTAAGTTGAAAGAATTGGGCGTGACTCCCGACGAACTTGAGTTAATCTACCTCACCCATCTGCACCCCGACCATATCGGTGGCCTGTTGAAGGACAATAAGGTGGCATTTCCCCGAGCCGAAGTATATGTGAACCGCGTAGAAGCTGAGGCATGGCTTGCCATGGAAGGTGAAAAGAGTCAATTGGCCAAAAACGTGCTTTCGGCCTATCAAGATCACCTCCATCTTTTTGAAGCCGGTGACGTGTTGGAAGGCAACATCAAGACCATTGCGGCATACGGACACACGCCCGGACACACCGTGTTTCAAAAAGACAGCATCCTGGTGATTGCCGACCTCATTCATGGCGCGGCACTCCAGATGGTTCACCCCGAGTATTGTCCTGCTTACGACATGGATGCTGAGGCGGCCACCGAATCACGCCTGCGCATCTTGAAATATGCCCGTGACAACCACCTCACCATGTATGGCATGCACCTGCCGGCCCCCGGCTTCATCGAATCAACGATGCTTGAACAGCCAAACAATCACTGACAGCACTCATCGATAGTTTAGAGAAAGATAGAATAAGCATGAAGACGATTCTCCGCATATTATTACTCGGCATATTGACATCAGTATTTGTTGGCTGTTCGTCATCCGATACTCCTACGACCGGCATTTTAGAGCAAATACGACAAAAAGGATACATCATAATTGGAACTCCCGGCGATTATCGTCCGATGGCTTTTAGGGAAGATAGCGGTTATTACTGGGGATTTGACATTGACATGGCTCAACTCATCGCCCAAGAAATAGGAGTAGAAGTAAAATACGTGTCTACCAGTTGGCCTACACTTACACAAGATGTCATGACCGAAGGTTATCTGAATCTTGCGGTGGGAGGCATTACCATTACCGATGCACGAAAGCAGGATATGCTCATGTCAGAAGGCTATTTACACAATGGGAAAACCATTTTATGCCGAGTTTCAGACCAAGAAAGATTTACTTCATTGGACGATATCAACAGAAATGATGTAGTCGTCATGGTCAATCCCGGAGGACAAAACGAAAAATTTGCCCGTCAGCATCTCACGCAAGTGAAGAAGATTCTGGTACACGAGCGTAACGAAGAAATACCCCCGCTCATTGCAGAAGGTAAAGCTGACATTATGATTACAGAAATTCTCGAGGCCCCGTATTATGTAAAGAACGACTCACGTTTATCGGCTCCTCTGCTTTCGCAACCTTTTACCGACGGAGAGGTGGGTATTTTAATGTCTAAAGGCAACGAAGAGTTACTTCAGAAAGTCAATTCCTATATCTCCAAAATCAAGAATAATGGTGTACTCAAACTACTCCATGAAAAATATGGCTTTATCTATAAGTATTAAATGGAAAGGAATTTCATGAAACAAGTAAGAATTACGGCCCTTCGCAAGACGCAACACAACGACCTGATGGCCCGATACGAAAACCCCATCTTGCATGCCTGCGACGTGCGTGAGGGGGAATCGTGGGTAAGCATCGACGGAAAATGTCCGGAGAACTTTTGCCCTGAGGCTTGGAAAAGCATTCGTGAGTTTGCAGAAGCCCTGGCGCGTGGCGAAGGTAACTTCTATGACGGATGGATGAAAAATCCATATAGCGCCATGATTAGCTGCAACGACGGTTTTCGACCCGTCAGTTTCTACTTGGAAGCCATTGATTAAATTGAAAAAGCCCTTATGAGCACACTGAATCTGGTTCTTCTCTTTCCTATGATGTTTATATTGCACGATGTGGAAGAAATCTTGGTGCAACACCGTTGGATGTTGAGCCATCGCGAACGGCTGATGCTGAAGTTTCCGAGCATGCGCTCCATGGTTGAGCACCTTTCCCACCTGAACACCCGAGCCTTTGCCTTAGCGGCAGCAGAAGAACTCTTGTTGATAGTTCTCGCCACGGGTTACGTGCTTTCAGACGGAGCCTACGGCGTAGAAATCTGGTCGGCCCTATTCATGGCTTTCTTCATCCATCTGTGGGTGCATCTCCTGCAAGCTGTCATGGTGAGGGGATATGTGCCCGGACTCATCACTTCGTGCCTGCTTCTCCCCTTCACTTTTATCATGATGAAAAGCATGATGCACTTGATGAATGGATGGGAACTCATGGCATGGGGCATCTTAGGAGTTGTGTTCATGGCAGCCAATCTTCGGTTGGCTCATTGGTTAGGAATTCATCTTTGTAAATAATCATCCCCCCCCAAATCATCCAATATGTCTGCACGTTTTCAGAAGAAAGAATATATTCAGGCCAACAAAGAGTGGTTGGTCCAAAAGTCAAAAGAAGAAGGAGTGAAAGTACTTCCCAAAGGAATATTTTACCGTGTCGTGGCCGAAGGAAACGGCGATGGCAAGCATCCCACACCTCGCAGCATCATTACGGCCCATTACACCGGCCGAACCATCAATGGCCAAGAGTTTGACAGCAGTCGTGGAGGCGCACCCTTGGCTATTCGCCTTTGCGACCTCATTGAAGGCTGGATCATTGCCCTGCAACAAATGTGTGTGGGCGACAAATGGGAGGTGTATATTCCTGCCGAAATGGGCTACGGAAAGTTTGCTCAACCGGGCATTCCCGCCGGCTCTACACTCATCTTTGAAATTGAATTATTAGGAATGGCCTAATCGCCGACCAACAACAGGAAACTGCATCATCAAGAAATTATGAATTGGCTGATTTTAATCATCGCCGGAGTTTGCGAAGTGGGTTTCACCTATTGCCTGGGACGTGCTAAGTCTGTTACAGGCGCTGAATGGTGGATGTGGATAGGAGGATTTTTATTTTTTACCATTGCCAGTATGGTTCTCCTGGCCAAAGCCACCCAATCATTACCTCTCGGAACGGTCTACCCCGTATGGACCGGCATAGGAGCCGTTGGTACGGTGCTGATAGGCATCTTTATCTTCCACGAACCGGCTTCATTTTGGCGTCTGTTCTTTATCTTCACCCTGATAGCCTCTATTATAGGATTGAAGATATTGTCGTAACCGTTTTACGTTCAACTCCATCAAATAGGCTTTATGAATTTTGAGAATAAAATTGTCGTTGTGACGGGCGGTGCCCATGGTATTGGGAAATGTATTGCCGATGAATTTCGCCAAAGGGGCGCTACAGTGGTCGTCATCGACATCAGGGAAGGCGACCACTATGTGGGCGACATTGCCAAGAAAGAAGTGCTCGAAGCTTTTGCCGAGGAAGTCATCCGGAACCATGGCAAGGTTCATTGCATTGTCAACAATGCCCTGCCGTTGATGAAGGGACTGGACGAATGCAGTTGGGAAGAATTTCAGTATGCGCTGACGGTAGGGGTCACGGCACCGTTCTATCTGGTCAAACTGCTCTCACCCGTTCTGGCCGAAGGGGCTTCCATCGTCAATATCTCGTCATCGCGCGACCGCATGAGTCAGCCTCAAACCGAAAGCTACACGTCGGCCAAGGGAGGCATTGCCGCCCTTACCCATGCCCTTGCCGTCAGCCTTAGGGGCAAAGCTCGGGTGAACTCCATTTCGCCGGGTTGGATCGATACCACCGATACGGCATTCACAGGTCCCGATGCCTCGCAGCAACCGGTTGGTCGCGTTGGCCACCCAAAGGACATTGCCAACATGGTGTTGTTTCTATCGTCTGACGAAGCAGGATTCATTACCGGCGAAAACATTTGCATCGACGGGGGTATGACCCGACAGATGATTTACCACGGCGACCATGGTTGGACTCTGACGCTGTAAATAAAACAATAATTTGACAATAACAACAATAACATCCTATCAATCATGAATCCACAAGAAGCAATCGCCCGACTGACAAGAGAAATGATACATTACGACGGCGGCGACGCCAAACGTATCCAACATTTTATAAAGGTGCACAACTTTGCCCGCACCATTGGATTGAGCGAAGGGATAGACGAAGAACAATTATACGTACTTGAAGCTGCTGCCATCCTGCACGACGTGGGCATACACGCCGCTGAAGCCAAGTACGGGAACTGCCACGGCAAACATCAAGAAGAATTAGGACCGGAAGAGGCCAGAAAAGTGCTGGCCGAAGTGGAAGGTTTCACCGGCGAACAGAAGGAACGTATCTGTTGGTTGATTGCTCACCATCACACCTACACCAACGTCACCTCGGCGGACCATCGCATCTTGCTCGAAGCAGACTTCCTGGTCAACTCGTTTGAAGACAACCTTTCGCAAGAAGGCATCATCACCTTCCGAAATCAGGTGTTTCGCTCGGCATCGGCCATCAGCATACTCAACGACATGTGGAATCTTCAATAACAAGGCATGGACAGCTTACACCAACTCACACTTTACTACCTGGCGGCAATCAATGTCATCACTTTTCTGATTTATGGCATTGACAAATGGAAAGCGAAGAAACACAAATGGCGCATCTCTGAGTCAACACTCCTGATGCTGGCCGTGATAGGTGGCAGCGTGGGCGCCTGGATAGGCATGAAAACGTGGCATCACAAGTCGTTACACAAGAAATTCAAGTATGGCATTCCCTTTATACTGACTCTGCAACTCGCCTTGATGATTTACCTGCACGTCATGAATAGATAATTGCCCCGAATCAAAGGCCAAATCGACCTCCACAAACAAAAAAATCGGAAAAGAAGAACCGTGACGAAAACCGCATCTGAAGATGGGGAGGAATAAGATGGATCACCCGATAATTTTTGGAAAATGTTTTGACAGGATGCTAAACCATCTTGAAGTAACTTCATGCCCAAATTGTTCCATGAACAAAACCATTTTTACACTGTTCAAGGCCAAATTAATTTTTCTGTAAATGCTCTGCCCTTTCAAGAAAGAATTAAATTTGTATGCACTTTCATGCAAACTAGGAGTGAATAAGCCAATAACTAAAAAGTAATTGACCTATAACATAATCAATAATCAGATGAAAAAGGTATTTCTTTCCATCCTCGATAGATTCCCCATGGCTGTATCGGCTCAGGAGATTAAGTTCCGCGAGGCAAAGTTCATGATGGGTGATGTCCCCTCATACAGTTCGGTTTTTGCTTTTAGGTGTCATAGAAGTGTGTTTCCTTGTTTCAACAGGTTATTTATGAAGAAATATTTCTCAGCGTTTGTTCTTCTCTCTTCCGTTGTTTCCCTGCAGGCGCAGGTGGTGGGCGCTATTCCCGATACCATTCGTATGCAACAGCCATTTGGCCAAAAGGATGCCCAGTCGTTTCTGCATCCTGATAAGATTTTCTATCCCGAGACGTGGTTTCATTTTCTCAACGGCAGTATAGGGAAATCGGGCATAACGACCGACCTGCAGGCTATTGCCGATGCGGGCATTACAGGCATCTCTTTCTTTCATGGACAACAAGGAGACCCTAAGGACTGGCCGGGAACAGAGGAACACATCGAATGTCTCTCGCCTAAATGGGAGGACTTGCTTAGCCATACCGCTCGGGAAGCCAAGCGTATGGGGCTGCGATTCAGTATACAGACTTGCCCTGGATGGGCTATGAGTGGAGGTCCCTGGGTGAGTCCCAGTCAAAGTATGCGCCACTTGGCGTATACTCGGGCAGATGTAGAGGGAGGTTCGCGTGTGAGTTTGAGGCTGAAGTCGCCCCAATCAGAGAGTTGGCAGGACTATAGAGACCTGATGGTACTTGCCTTCCCCACTCCCGAGGGAGATACGGGTACGCACATGCAGGTAGCCAGGGCGACTGCTTCTGAAGATAGTCAGAAGTGGCTGGACTGCCTGAATGGCAAACTCCGAGGTTCCATCATGCTAAAACCTACATCCGGGCAGAAGCCTTACGTGGTAGATGTGGAGTTAGCTGAGTCTCAGATTCCTCGCTCTCTCGTGTTTAATTCCATTGATGGATTCAATCACGAGTTTGGCGTTGACCCAGGCATTCATGTCCGCGTGACAGCTTTTCCTGAGCAAAAAGCCGAGCAGGTGGTACTGGATTGTGACTTCCCTATGTCCAACTGGCAGGATGGTCACACCATGACTTTTGCACTGGATGAGTCTTTAGCGCGTCGTTTTCGCATAGAAATTTTCAATCAGCATCCCATGAACCTTAGCCTCATGCGCCTTTATACGGCTGCCCGAAAGAGTAACTGGGAGGGAGAAGGCGGCTGGACATTGCGTCGTATCTTGCGCGAGAATGAGTCACCCCGGCAATCAGCCAAAGCGTATTTGCGTATAAGAGATATCGTTGACCTCACGTCCATGCTCGTATCTTCTGATTCTCTTGTGTGGTCTGCCCCAAAAGGTAAATGGACCATACTCCGTATAGGCCACGTAAATACGGGTCGGCGCAACGGACCAGCCCCAGCCGAGGCCGTGGGTTGGGAAATCAACAAGTTTGATCCCCAGTTGGTAGACTATCAATATGACAGTTATGTGGGTCGTCTTCAGAAAGGTCCACTCCGGGGTCTGCTGGATAATATGCTGATGGACAGTTGGGAATGCAGTTCACAGACGTGGACTGATAGCATGCCTGAGGCTTTCCGTAGGCAAGCGGGTTACGAATTGAAGACATGGATTCCTGCCCTGTTTGGTTACGTAATAGACAATCCGGAGCAGACTTCGGAGTTTCTCAACGATTTCAGAATGACGCAGAACCGCTTGTTTGTGGACAATTTCTATGGACGAATGGCACAAAATGCCCATCGGAATGGTATGACGATTCAGTACGAGACGGCCGCTGGCGATATCTTTCCCGGTTGTCCTATGGAGTATTACAAGTGGGCCGACGTGCCTATGACGGAGTTTTGGCAACCCATGAGCCATTGGCTCTACAATCGAAACTACAAACCTGTCCGTCCCACTTCCTCTGCCGCACGTATGTATGGCAAGCCTCGTGTGTCGGCCGAGGCTTTCACAAGTTTTGACCTCAACTGGGATGAGCATCTGAGTATGTTGCGCGAAGTGGCCAACCAGAATATCCTGGATGGGGTAACGCATATGGTCTTTCATACTTACACGCACAATCCCGACCCTGATAAGTATCAGCCGGGGACCTCGTTTGGCGGAGGTATCGGGACGCCTTTCCTGCGTAAGCAGACCTGGTGGCCTTATATGCGCAGTTTCACTACCTATCTGGCGCGCAATACTTACCTGCTTGAGCGTGGTAAACCTGTATCGGACGTGCTTTGGTATCTGGGGGATGAGATTCAGCAAAAGCCCAATCAGAAAGCGGATTTCCCGGAAGGATACAAGTATGACTATTGCAATACAGATGCCCTTATGACGCGCCTGGATGTGAAGGACGGGCAATGGGTAACCCCCGAGGGTATCAGTTATCGGCTGATGTGGATTCCCGATGACGGCACTCGCCTGCTGCCCAGTACCATCAAGCGGCTGACTCAGTTGGTGCGTAAGGGCGGAATTTTGGTGGCACAGGCACCCAGTCATCCTGCCACGCGACTGACGGGAAAAGCTCTTGCTGATTTCCGGAATGCCGTAGAGAACCTGTGGCAAGGTGAATCTGGCAAGGGACAGGTGCTGAGTGGGATGAGTCTTGATGAGGCTTTGCAGAGACTAAATATTTTGCCAGATGTAAAGCCCACGCGTGCCCAATGGCTTCATCGCAGAGTTGAGGGTGCAGACTGGTATATGGTATGTGCGCCTCAGGAGTCAGATTTCCAAGGTGTTGTGGAGTTTCATGCCACGGGACGGGCCGAGTTGTGGAATCCTATGAATGGTCATATTGAACCTTTGCGCTCCGAGGAGGCCGAAGAGTATTCTGGAATAAGGTTGAGACTTGAGCGGGGAGAGTGTAAGTATGTAGTATTCAGACATGATGGCAAAAGGCAGAAGGTGCCTGAGTCCACCTCTTCGCTTACCAATCTCGACCATCTTAACTGGAAACTTACCTTCCCACAGGGCTGGGGAGTGGATGCTCTTTTGTCTGTCAGCAGTCTGAAGCCTTGGTGCGAACTTCCTCTTACTGACGAAGGAAAAGCCTTTAGCGGTACTGTAACTTACGAGACCGCCTTCCATTTGGATAAGTTTAGCAGCAAGGCGCAATACCTTCTTCATTTGGGTGAGGTGGAAGAGATTGCCGTGGTCAGGGTGAACGAGGCTGTTGTGGATACCCTGTGGGCCATTCCCTATCAGACCGATATTACTCCGTATGTCAGAAAAGGGGAGAATCATCTGACCGTAGAGGTGACCAGCACCTGGCACAATCGCTTGGTATATGACGCCTCATGTCCGGAGTCAGAGCGCAAGACGTGGGTTCTGGCAGGCCCTCCTGCCGGAAGCGAACTGAAGCGATATGGCTTGATGGGACCTGTTGCGATAGAAGAGAGGAGATAAGAGACGGTTCCCGATAGCGAATCCACGCTCTTTGATAATCCCCTCATAAGTCTCATGAACAATTAGACATGGAACATTTGCATGGAAGTTTTACACAAGGGACAATCGAGCTTTGAATGTTTGCATGGCGGTTTTGCATCGTGTACAATCAGGTATTGAACGTTTGCAGGACGGTTTTGCACGTGTACAAAAGGGCTTTGAACGTTTGCATTCAGCGGTCTGACATTCCTAAAACTATAGGGCCATGACGCCGATCTATTTAAGTTCATGGGCATGGGCATCGTGGATCCTTATCGGAATAGTCGCCGGCCTGATGGCTTTTTATCCCAAATCGGTCATTAGAAACTGATTTTTTCCGTGGCACGTCTGTAACTCGTTAATATACAATGCTATTCTAAACTGATTTTCTAATGACCGCCATTAGAAAATTCTAATTATAAATTGCTATATATCTGATAGTTACAAATCACACCACGAAAATCAGTTTCTAATGACCGATTTGGGTTTATTTTCTTCCAGGCCGCCGCATAATGCTTTTCGACATCCTGATCGAACTGATCGGTACCATCGCGGGTGGCTGGGGATCTGCCATAACCATCGGCGATCATACGCCTCAGACCTTCGCTACCGCCGCCCTCGTCGCGCTCTTTATCGCCGGAGCCGCCCTATGGATCTACAATCCCATTCTTACCCGGCTAATAGGCCGGAAATAGCTACCCCCCCCTGAATGCGCGCAGGGTGCCGGAATTTGTTCCGGCACCCTGCGAT
>CALZOH010000044.1 GCA_945827465.1 uncultured Prevotellaceae bacterium | reverse complement strand
CGGTACTTTTTGATGGATATTTTTACATTGTTAAATCGTACAGGTACTTTTTGATGTCGAAAATTACATTTAATTACGATTATTAACGGTTTAGGCTACCGCGCTCCCGGGGATTATTCCTTATCTTTGCAATCGGATACCCCCGAACGGGCGGCTGACGAACGAGGCAGGCCGAACCTGCCCTCCTTACAGGCAACACTTTAAATTCAAAGAATATGGAAATGATTTACTCAACGGTCTCAAAGCTGAACGTTTCGGCTTTCATGGCTTATCTGAAGGACATCGAGGCGCTGATTTTGGAAACCGGCGCGGAGAACTTGAGATTGACGAAGATTTTTCCGCCCTTCCAGGACGATTTGCGACAGATGGAGAAGGTTTACAACCGCACCCGAGGCAACGCGCTCACCCTTTCGGTGAAGAACCTGGACAAGGCGCGCGACTGCTTTACGCGCGTGCTGCTGACGTCGCTGCACAGCATGAGCCAACTGCCCATCAACAATAAGTACTACAAGCCGGCCCTTACGGCTTACACGGTGCTGAAGCAGTACAAGGGCATCGAGCGGCGCGAATACTCGGAGGAGAAGGGCATGCTCGACGGCCTCTTGGCCAGTGCCACGAAGCCGGAGGTGCTGGCTGCCTTGGAGGAGCTGCACTTGAAAGGGATTTTGGACATGCTGACGGAGGCGGCCGAAGCCTGGCACCAGGCTTTTATGGCCCGCGTGCATGAGAGGGGAATAATTTTGGATGAAATGGCGGGACTGAACAGCCGCATCATGCGCCAGCGGTTGATCGTGGACCTGAAGAAAATCGTTAGCATGGTGAACGCGGTTTATATCACCGCGACCGACCCGGAGGAGCTGGCGCGGCTGGAGACCTTCATCGCCCATGCCAACGGCATCGTGACGCAGTATCGCGCCGTTCAGCGCAATCGAAAGCGGGTAAAAGAGGAGTAGCCGGCCTCGACCCCGGCCGGCCGGGGCTTACCAGATGCGCGGGTAAGTTCCCGGGGTGTAGGAGAACCGATAAGCGCTGCCATGAGCCTTTATCCATTCGCTGTGTGAGGCGTTTTGGATGGATGAAGGCAAAGTCCCGGCTACGACATGCTCGCAAAAGATGGATAAGGCCTTGTTCAGACTCAGATGAGAGTTGTACCACTCCGAATCTACCAGGTCGTGGGAAATGACGGGTAAATCCGAGTCGACGAACTTCAACGATTGCATCACGCTTGTTTTAAGCGGGAAGCACTGCTTGCTATGGACGAATTGAATCGCTGTCAGGACGGAGGGGTCTATGTCGTCATCAAAGTAACAGCTGTAGGCATAACTGGTGTCATCGTACTTGCCGATGCCCGGATGCAGGAGGGTGCCGGGCGTGTCCAGATTCTGCTCGGCGCCGCTATGGTAGCAGGCCACCATGGCCCCTTGGTTGTAACCCACCAAACCGCCGATGGCCCCTTCATCCGAAGCGTAGGCCTCGACATTGCCCACGTGGGCACAAGCCACTAAGGCGCCTTTCCCTTCGTTGGTGCCGACCAGGCTGCCGCTGTAGATGGCGCCGTTGGCCTGCCGGTGTTGACGCACGGTGCCGGACACATATACTCCCACCACCAAGGCGCTGCTCTCGTTGGCCACGATGCCGCGGCCGTCCACTTCGATGACGTCTGAGAAGTTCAGCAGTTCGACCACGGCCTTATCGCCTAACCGGGAGAAGAACGGGCTGCCGTAAAGGTTGCGGACGGTGCGCCCGCCGCCCAAGAACTTGCCGTTGAACGCGTGCGACTCATCGCCCACTCCGGGCCAGGTGACCCATTCCAACGTATCGGCAAACAAACGCGGCTGCATGACGATGTCGGCATCCAGCTTGACGTACTGATCCTCGAAGGTGCGACCCGACGTGACTTCCTGGGCAAACGACACCAACTGCTGGGCCGTACTGATGCAGAAAGGAGCCGCAGCCGTACCGGTGTTGCCGTAAATATCCTTGAGCGTGCCGCCGTCGAAATAGAGCCAGGTAGCGTCGTCGACGTTGGCTTTAGCATCGGTGGCGATGGTGAAAGTATCGCGTTTAAGCATGCCCTCGGTCAAGAGCGAAGTGTTCTTTTTCAGTTCTCCCTGGTCGGGCGTTTCGACGTACTGCCAGTCCATGTATTCAGCGCCCACCGTGATCTTCTCATCCTGATGATTGAGCGAAATATGGATGGTGGTGCAATGGCCGGCCCGATATTCCAGGCCGTCGTATTGAGCCGAATAGGTTTTGGTGATCGTGGTATTGGGATTCATCGGGTCGGGATAAGTGACGTCGAAGGTCATCGTCTGACTGACGCCCGTGGTGGGCACGGCCAAGGCGTAGAACACGAACTGCTTGCCCACGCCGGTTCCCGTACCGGCCGGACGCGGAATCCACATCTTGGTATCCATCTTCTCATTCTCCGCCTCGGGCAGGGCCGTCACGCCGGCCGACTGCTGGTCCCAGACGTATTTGACGGGCATCTGCTTCAGCACCATGTTGCTCACCACGGTCTTGACGTCGGCCGCCTCGTCGTTGGCCGAAAAGCCGGAGATGTTCACCATCACGCGCACGTTGGCCAAGGCGTGATAGAAGTAGAGCTTGGCCACCGAACCGCCCGTCTCGGCCAGTTTGTCGGTGTCGTAAGTGAGCAGCAGGTCGTCGGTCTTGATGCGCTCGTTTGAAGTATGGTCAATCATTTGGCCGTCCTCGCTCACGGCGCGCAGCCGGCCGGTATAGCGGCCCGCCGATTCCTCCCAGGAAAAAGTCGCCCGGTCCTGCGGCAGGCTGTAACCGATAAAAGTATGCGGATTGGTGGCATCGCTCCAGTAGATGCGGTCGGGCACCTGGTCGGGCGCCGCCTCGGTGCTCCCTTGGGTTTCGTCGCGGCTCCATCCGCCGGAGGTCTGGCCTTCGCCCACCACGTTGTTGTACACGATGCCGCGATAGGAGAAACCGGGGATGACTTCAGCCGTACGCATGACCGACGTGAGCACCATCTGGTCGCCATCGACAAAGGCGCTGCGCCCTACATAGTTGTCGGCGTCCAAGGCCGGGGCACGCGCAACGACCCCACTGTAAACCACCGTTTCAAGGCCGGCCAGTTCAACGGCATTCGCCGCCGGATCGGGTAAAACGTCGGCGGCCTCCTTGTCGCAGGCCACCAGGCAAAGTGCGACTATCAAGCCAAACAAATACTTTTTCATCATGCGGTAGAAATGCTGGAATGGATTAATCATGGGTTACATTCGCCGGATTCTTCAACTTCACCTCCACGGGGTAGCACTTGCCCTCCTCAAATTGGGTGGTGGAGAGCTTGGCGCTGTAACGCCGCTCGCCGTCGCGCACCCAGAAGACGGCCTTCTGCGTCAACACGCAGGGCGGCACGTAGAGCAGGTAGTGCTTCGGCCCGACGCGGTAGGCCGTATAAGTGGCGTTGTTGGCGACCTCGCCATAGACCTGACTGTATTTGCCGCCGGGCGCGGTGGGGTTGCCGGTCATGCGGGCGATGCTGGAGCGCGTGTGGGCCTCGTCCAACACTTCGATGCCCAACACCCGGCCGTTGTTCTCGTAACTGCACGAAGCCTTTTGCCGGTAGCTGAAGTTTTCGTTTTCGTAACACTCGTCGGCATAGTAATCGCCCACCACGATTTCGGCGCCGTCGATGTCGGGCATGCCCTCCAAGGTCAGCAGGGCATCGTCAGAGAGCGGATGGGCCACGACGCTTTCGCCCTCGGTCCGCGTCAGCGAGTCGTCACGAAGGGTAATGTCGAGCTTGGCCACCTTGTGGCTGAAGCGGAGATGCACCTCGCGCGCTCCGGTCTGACGGATGGCCTGCGCCCACACCACATCGCTCTGCTTGAACTGCTCGAGGCGGCTTTGGTCGGCACAGAAGAAGTTGCTCGAACGCGAATAGCGCGTGTTGCCCACCACGAAGATGCGCTTGCCCGTGGTGTTCTGCGCCGTATAAACGTAGGTCGTGGCCTGCGCCTCGACGCTGCTGCTGCCGATATAGACGCCGTCTTGGTTGAAACTCGACATCGTAAACTCATAGAACCCGGAGCCCCAGGATTCGCCCACCTGTTGGTCGGACGTATGCGGGCAGATGATCTTCAGCCGGAACCGGTCGCCCTCCTCAAACGAAAGACCGTCCACGGAGGTACGCGTCACCTTTTCGCCGTCGAAAGGAGAAAGACTCACGCGGAGAGTGACGCCCGTGTCGACAGTCGGCGCCTCGTCATCGTCTTGCGTACAAGCGGCCAACAAGGCGGCCATCAACAAGCCTAAGAATAGTGATAGATATTTCGTCAGTTCCATATTGTTTAGTTGGGTTGTTCAACGGGATTCCACGCCTTGACCTGCTCGGCGGTCAGCTGTCCGCTCACCAAGGTGGGATATTGATGTTTGTAGCCCACGTCGTTCGCCCGGAATTGCATGGTGCACGGATGGTTCGAGCCGCGGTTGGCGTTGTACCACCAAATGGCATAGTTCATCGCGTGCCAGGGCGCCAGTCCGTAGTAGTCCTGGTAATTGGCGAGCAAAATCAACGTCTGCATGGGCACGCCCGTAGTCAGATAATCGTTCTTGGCGCGCAGGATGTCGGTCTGCCGGCCGCGGATATACTCCAACAGCGAATAGTCGTCGGTTGCTCCGCCCACGGCAACGGCGCCGGGCGAGAGCTCGGTGTCGTAGAAGTTGCACATAAAGTTGCTGAAGGCCGGCTTCTTGACAGCCAGCTTGGGATTGCTCTTCTGCTTGCTCATCTTGATTTGCGGCTTGATCAAACCGTCCAAGTCGGTGCCAATCAGTGCGCCGCCCGTAATTCCGCGGGCCGCCTGCATACATCCGAACATGTTCACTCGCTCGGCCGTGCCCACCAAGGCGCCGCCGGCCTCGCCCACATGGATGCAGCCCACCACGTACGACGTTCCCGTCGTGCCCGCCTCCATCGTCAGGCTCCCGGCGATGCTGCTGCCCGTACTGGAAGCCTGCAGCGAAATGCCGGCCAGGTAGATGGGGTTCACGCCCTGACGGAGCAAAGCCGTCGGATGGGTGCTCTCGATTTTCAGATTGGTGACGGAGGCGCCGCCCGGAGCCTTCCCGTCCATGTAGCCGAAGAGGAATTCATCCTTCATGTTCAGATTGCTGAGCGTATGTCCGCCGCCGTCGAACTTGCCCATAAAGGGATTCGATGCGACATTTCCGATGCTCTCCAATTGCCAGTCCTTGAGGTCGAGGTCGCGGTCGAGCACCACCTTGAAGTTCAGTCGGAGGTTTTCGTTGTAGAACGAGAACGGTCCCTTCAGATAGTCGCGCTCCACGCGGGCCGCCTGATCGGCATTGGCCGGATAGTAGCGGTCGTAGAAAAGGTAGCCCTGTTCTTCGGCTTCCGACTCTTCTATCCACACGGGGTTATAGACGCTGTTGGTGGTCGACCATCCGTAGGTTTCGGGCACTCGGATTTCCTGTCCGCCCACGACGGTTGTTTTGTACGTCTTCACCAGGCGATAAAGTCCGTCGGTCTTGGTGGCCGCCGTACCGTTGACCAAGCGAATCAACTCCAAGAAGTCCTGCTCGCTCCCGATATGGAACTCGGGTTTGTAGTCGGACGACGATGTCACGGCCGTGTTAGCCGCCGTCCGGATGGCCGTTTTCCACCAACTGTAGTTCTTGGTGGTCGATTCGGGCCGGCCGACAGCCTCGTCGCGGCCCTCCAGCTCCGCCTTGTCTTGGTCGACCCACGAAAGGCTCTTGTCGACCACTACCGCTAAACTGTTATAGCGGTACCCCACCTTGAAGGTGTAGCTCACGCCGGGCGCCATCTTCAAGCCGTTGGGGAAAGCCGGAATGGTATCCTTGCCGCTAATCTCCATGATGTCCTTGAGCCTGAAAATATGGTACGCCCCCTCGTAGCCGGGCGTATGCGCCTCGTCGCCATTATTGACGTCATACAGATAGACGCGGAAACGGGTGCAGGCAGGCAGCGACAGGACATCTCCCTGTTGCTCGCCCGTACTCATATCGTAAGGAATGGTGATCAGATAGAAACTGCTGTTGATGCCGCAGAAAAACGGCCGCTGGGCCTGCGTGGCTATCTCGTCGGCCGTCAGGCTGCCGTAAGGGATGAAGATGCTATCGTCTTGCTCCTCCAACCTTCTCACCTGATCGGGCGTCAACTGCTGCCAGTTTGCGGCCTTCACGGCCTTCAGCGTACCATTATTGATATTGACGCCGGCCGGCATACACATCCGCCGGTAGACAGCCGCCACCGAATCGCGTTCCTTTTGGGCCATTTCGTCGGTCTTGCCGGCCTCGGAGGCCGAGTTATCCTTGTTGCTGGTATCGGCATTGTCGGGATATTTATAATCCTTCCAGTCTTCCCAACAAAGTTCCACCTTCTTGATTTGGTTGCCGCCCTGAAGCGTCTTAAAGACGATGCGGCTGCCCTGATGGTTGAGCACAAGCGGAATGCCCTCAGTCGGCCCCGAAGCATTCACCCAGGTGGCTATGCAGAAGTCGGGATAGAAGTCGTCTTTGGTGGCATTGCGCAGGATATTGCTGAAGTTGCTCTGGCTCCAGGCACGGAAGCGCAAGGTCCGCCCGTTCTCCCACGTCAGGGAGTCATCCGCTGTTTGAACGAACGTTTCATACACGCCGTCCTCGTCCTTATCGTCATATCCCCGCCTCCCCGCTTCAGGCAGCCAGTCGACGCCTAAATAGATACCGCCGGCCGCATACTTGTGATTGAGGTAGTAGGTGCGATAGACTTCTGTCTGTTCCCACTGCCCGTTGGTGCCCATATAGTTTCGGTAGATGCGCATGCGGTCGTTCTGATTGAAAGCACCCGCATCGTTGGTGGTATAACTGGTGGCACGCGTGGCAAACTGAGCGGCGACAGACACATTGAAGTTGACGGCACGACCTATCAGCGCCTGCTGCTCGGACGTGATGGACGGCACGTCGAGCTCATCCTGCGAGCAGGCTGTTACCAAAGCCGTCAGCAACGCATATATGATAATGTATAGATATTGACGCATAGTTTCTAATATTGGGGTAAAGCGGGAACATGGTCCGGCACCTTATCGGTACCCGACGCTCCGTCTTGACAGTTCTGCACATTGCCTGTAATCACCGCACCGTCCTGAAAGAGTTTGGCGCCTTTGACGGTGAGGTTCATCACCTCGGCACGCCAACCGGTCCACGGCAACCAATAGGTTTTACCGGTCGTCGTATTGGTCTCCTGATGCACATGGGCTTCCCATACGCCGCCATAGTTGCTGTTCTGCTCCTGCGCGGTGGTATAGATACCGTTCAATCCGGCGAAGAGAGCCGAAGCGGACTGGCGCTCAACAATCCGGTAGAAACGCTCCGGCCTTTGATATTCGATGTAGGAATACGCCCCTTCGGTGCCCGAACGGGTAAAGAACGTTTCGGAACTTCCCATCAACTCGGCCAGACCCATTGAAGCTTCTTCGTACACGGCCGCAGTTTTCACGCTTCTTCCGATGGCGACCGGCTGAGCGCCTTCCTTGGGCACAAATTGTGCAGGGTCGTCTTGCGATGGCTCGTCATCGTCTTGGTCATACCACGATTCGCCGATCTGCACGCAATTATCTGCCGTGTACATCACGGCATCGGCCGTTTTCCGGTAGAGCGTCGGCAGGGTGTATGGAGTTGTCACCGTTGTCGGGAAATCCCCTTCCGGTTTTACAGTATATAAGGGCGATAAGGCGTAGTCGGTGGTCTCCACATACTCTTTCCAGGCTTCCCCGGTATGGGTCAGCGTAATGGTGTGGTATTTCTTGTCATCATCGCCGAATGCGTCGAGATGTCCGGTAAACACAAAGTTGTCGGGCAACAGGCGCGCATCGATTTCAATGTCGAGGCTGAGGTTGAAGTAGTCGCCATGATGCGCCCCACCCTCATAAGCCTCCGAGAAATATTTGATCCACGTCTTGGCACTCAGATATTGCCCGGTGGCATCGTCTTCTCCCGTGGTGCCTTCATCATAAAAGCCGCCATCGGTCACCTTGTCGCCACCGTCGTTGATATAGCTATCCTTGCGTCGGGTGTAAGCCCTTTGCCAAGAACTGCCGGCCTCTGAAAGGTTGTTGCCGTTCTTGTTGTCGACGCCATACCAATTGTCGTTACGGCTGGTTTCCTGCCACTGCTCTGCACCCGACTCATTGTAGTCGACGCCCTCACGCGTGATGTGCAGATAGACGATGGTTTCGTAGTTGGCATCCAGGTCAAACACGAACGTCTTTTCGTAGACCAAGCCGTTGTCTAACGTAATGAGGAAATCAATCTGGTTCTCCTTCGCCGCCAAGGCCGCGCGCGATGTTTCATTGTCGTAACCTTCTTCGTCATACATCACATTGTCGACGGAAGTATAGGTAGGACGCACAATCAGGTCGTACACCGGCACGTTTGCATAAGCCTTCTTGGTATAACCGGAAGGATGGGCTTCGACCTCCTCGTATTTGCTGCTCTTGGGATATATGGTTTCTTTGTCAGACTCGTAAACGACCAGGCTGGGAATCTCGCCCCAGAAATGAGGCGTCACCTTGCGCACTTTCTCGGCCCAAACGGGCGTCAGGGTGTGAAGTTGGGTGGCAGAATTAAATTCATCCTTCACGCCTTTGAGCACGTCGACGTTGCAGAATTTGATCGAAGAGGTGTTGGGGTCATCCTCTTGGGTAATCTTTCCTGTTTCATCCTTCTCCGTAGGCGTATATCCCTTGATGGTCGATTTCAGGGTCGGATCGATAATGATATAGGCCAACACGTGCGCCAGACGATGGCGGAACGGCAGCTTGATGCGCTCCACGGTTGCAGAGATGCGGGTATTGGCAGGCATACCGAGATAGTGGGACAACAAGGTGTAATTGCCCAAGTCGTTGTCAGTGCCGGTTTCCACGTCTCCGCTTTGGTTGCTGGTCAGGTCAGTCACCTTGGCCACGTTGGCTACACCGTTGAAATCGGTTCTGTTGCTTTCGAGCTCCGAGGCATCATTGGTAAACCGAATGCGCGTAGGCACGTGCACTCCCTCAAAGTAATGCGGACCGTTGTCGTACCAACGGGCAGGGTCTGTTGTTTCTTGTCCGTTGTCGGCTCGGTAACAGAAAGAATATTTGGCATAACCACTGACCGGATCGGTCTCATAAACGGCATCGGTGAGAGTTCCGCCAAGGAGTTTCAAGATGGCAACGCGCTCCGTGGTCTTATCGCTCACCTTTCCGTAGGTAATATCCAATCCGCTTTTCAAGGGCTGAATGAGCCAAGAAACCTTTTCGGCATCCGTCGTTTCACCGACCGCACGCGTGGATGCGACAGGCGTCACGTCAGACGAGACGGTCAGTCCGGAAGCCTCGACTCCGACGTTGATGACCCGCTCCAGGTCCATATCCTGACCATCCCACGGCGTTGCCTCCGAACAGCCATAGAGGCTCAAAAGGCAAACCACGAGAAGGGAGAATTGATGTATATATCTTTTATTCATTGTTGTCACTTAGAAATTCGTATCATACGTAGGCGCTACGCTGTTGCGTTTACCTATCACCAGTTCTTCACTGAGCCCCGAGGCCCAAACGTGGGCACCGACCGCACTCATAGGCCACCAATTACCCTCGCTCTTCTGCGTCTGGCTCATTCCATTGGCCAGCGATTCATCGCCATAACACGTATAACCGATGATGGAGCCTTTGGAACTCTTGTCGGGATTTTCTTCTGTTGCTCTCTCGGCAATAAACCAACTGGTGCAGTCGGCTATCTGCAAAGAAGGATTTTCAGTTCCTTTGACGGATGTGCCTCCGACAATGCCACCATAATAATAGTCGGCCGACTGACTCGCCTTGGCAGAAGTGGAAGCAGCACTCACCGCATCGGCTGTCTGCACCAAATAGGTACACTGCCTGATGCTTGCCTCGGCAGCGCACGCTACGATGCCACCGGCATAATGTTTGGCTTGACTGCCCAAATTCGTCGGCAACCACATCCTGACAGGCACCTGCACCTGACAGTTCTCGATGGTAGCTTTGCCATAAGCCCAAACTACCAGACCGGCCGGTGTGGCAGCCTGCACAAAGACATCGTTGACACCCTCGGCGTTCTTATGGGCCTTTACCTTGATGTTGGAGAGCTTTCCGCCGTAAACAGCATAGGCCAAAGGAGCGATGGCGTCTTCGGCGCTATAGGTACCTGTTTCGGCCGAAACGGAAGGTTCTGCTACGATGGACTGTTCCAAATAGAGGGTCAGGTTCTTGATTTCGCCAAACACATAGTTAAAGAGCATGGGAGCAGTGGTATAAGTCGTTGCGTCGCCTTCATCGCGCTTAGTACCATCCGTTGTCTGCACCGTCTTGGTGCCTGTCAGGGTGATGGTCTTGCCGTTGCCATCCAAATTGAATCGGACATTGTATGAATGCTCCAAATTATCGGCAAAGACCGTTCCATAGGTCCA
Organism: uncultured Prevotellaceae bacterium; assembly: GCA_945827465.1. Taxonomy (GTDB): domain Bacteria; phylum Bacteroidota; class Bacteroidia; order Bacteroidales; family Bacteroidaceae; genus UBA6382. Next base: position 5,987 of record CALZOH010000044.1, on the reverse strand, counting down.
GTCGGCGCCGGGCTCTGAACTGCTTGTCACCGCAAAGCTCTTGGAGATAAGATAATTCTTTCCGGTTATGTTGTAAGTGCTACTCATCAGTTTGGCCAACTCTTCCTGACAATCAATGGTGGCATCATACAGATTGGTGGTGATGCGGTTGGGATTGCTCGCCGGAGTTGCATCACTGATGGGATTGAGGGCCGTTGTAGGCCACCCGTTACCATAGGCGCGCAGGTCAGTCGTTCCGGCCACGCCAAAGATGTTCTTGAAATTTCCTCCCGTCTGATTAATGGTAATGCCGTACTCGAATGTATTGTTCGACACACGCCCCGTGGCATAACCCACGATGCCACCGCCTATCATCGTAGCGGCTCCGTTGACAGCGGCATTCATCGTACATCCGTCAATCACGGCCATGGACGAAGCATCTTTAGAAATCGATACGGCTGCAATTCCTCCCACATATTGCGAATATCCTTCAATGGATGTTGCGACCGAACCGTCAACCGGTAACGCCGACGAGCATTGATAGATGGTTCCGTTGTTCAGCCCGACCATTCCGGCTACGGTGGCACGCGCCGTACTGTTCTCGCCCGAAGTGATGACATGAACACGCTCAATGGTGCCTTCGTTCTTTGTGGCAATGGCCGATTCAACAGTTGCGCCATCCGTAATCTGTACCATTCCGTTGACCAGGTTGGCCGATGAAGACATGCTGTTGAAAAGTCTGTGACCCGTCTTCAACGTGCAACCGGCAAGATTCAGCGTGGCGTTCAGGTCGTATTGATGAGCGGACCAGGGATCATTCTCCAAATCAAGGTTCAGTTCTGTGGGCTGAATGATGCCCACACTGCCTTGACAATTGGTCTTTGGATCGGTCAGAAAAGCAATCAGCTCCGCCCGGTCCTTGATCACCACCGGGTCTCCATTCTGTCCATAGTCATCGCAGATGGTACTGGTAGCCACCTCGGTCCAATCTTCCACCCAGGCTGTAATCAGAATCTTTCGGCTGTCGCGCGAAAGCGTCACATCCAACGTAAGGTGCTTGCCGGCCTCCAGGTTGTAGTCGGCGTCGGCCTGCAACTTTTCAGCCTCGGTTCCGCTCTTGTAGCGTCGGTCGCTATTGGCGTAAAAGGAGAAGTTCTGCTGCGAAAGATTGATCTTGGCAATGACCTCTTCGTCTTTGTTGGTGGCATAGTTGTGGGGCTCCACAATGGCGTCATAGCGCGTAGTACTGACGTTTTGCTGGGCTTCGCCATTCTTATCTTTCTGATAGTCGATCAACGTTTCGCTGGACCAAGCTTGGTCAATGGGGAATGCCGCGGAATTGCTGCCCGCCGCATAGCTGTTGATGGTCATGCGGATGTTCTCTTCGGAAGTGGCATACTTCAACGCATCGCGCTGCACACCTTCGCCGGCTCTGAGGATGACGGTGATCCACGCACGTTGATGTTTCAGGAACAGCGGGATGCGCTTATAGTCATCGGGCTGCAACAGTTCTCCGGTGGAAGCCATCCACGTTCTGTTCATGGCGCCCCACTCTTTATTGGTACGATAGTTCAACGCATCGATATTGTCCACCGCTTGGGCACCCTCCGCTTGGGAGTCGTCCAACAACGGCATAAAGGCATATCCGTGTAAACGGTCTTGCTGTAGCCATTTCTCCTGCGTACTCTGGTCTGCTTCCAATGTCTCAGTTCCTGCTGTCACCTCAAAGCCGTATTCCTTTTCATTGGACGGCCAAAGAAGGCGAGTTTCCGTTCCCTCAGGAGCGGGTGCGAGCAAACCATCTTCGTGGAAGCCATTGTTACTTTCCGTAGGTATGTCAGCCGCTTGGGGACGATAGGTACAAGTGCCCAACGGGGTGGCGTTGTCTTTTTCATACATCGTGACCCGAAGCGAATAGTCGTGCATAATGGTCTTGTAACCGCTGAGCAATGTCGCATCGGGCACCAAGGCTCTCGTTTCAGCGAAACTGCCGGGAACATTGGTGGTGAACACGACAGGCTCGCCCACCTCGAAATCTGTCACGACATCGTCGAGCGACGACAGCGTTTCAGAACAGGCTGTCAGCAGGATGACGAGAAGAATAGATAGAATCTTTACGACTTTCATATTCAATCTTGCTTTATGGTTCCGTCCGTATTATACTCTAAATCATTGGCAGGCACTATCCAGTCTACGATCTCGGTACGTACGATGGCGAGCGTACCGCGACGCAGTTCGATATTCCAGATATACTTGTACCCGCTCTTCAGGTTCTTGAGTTGTTCATCGGCTACATGGTAGGTCGATTCGTGAACGATGCCGGTGCCATCTTCTTTCTCATTCCAGGTGATACGAATGGCCTGAAGCTGTCCGAACGTCAGGGCATTGTAGGCCTTGAGCGCACCGACCGGATAGCCATAGTTGCCCTCTTCTCCTGCCGAGGCATCGACCATGTCGAACATCTCGAACGATGTGCCGTAAGGATTCTTCTGCAGATGGGCGTCATCGTACCGGGAAATATCCACAGACTTATAGGTAGTCGGTTCTACATCACCGGCATTGTTCAACTCCGTAAACACGTAAGCCGTATCGCTGACACCCAACAACTCCACCTTCTTGATGTGATTTCTGTTGATCACCACGGAGAGGTCGGCCGAACTCTTGATGTTCACCTGCACCTGGCTGAACTGATGTTTGAAATACAGATTCACACGGTTGGCAGCCTGCGTGGCTCCGAGAGGGGCCTGTTTGGTCAGCGCCTGACAGATGTCGGGCTGCTCGCCAATGCTGTTGATTGTATAGTTGCCATTCACCGGGCGACGTGTCAAGTCATAAGCATTGGCCGGCAGAATCTGTATCAAATCCTGCGTCTTCTTCTCCTGCAATCGCTGGAAATAGAAGGTGTAGCGGGGAGTCTGCTCATCATATCTCACATTGCCGTAGTCATCGGTCAGATAATACTTTTTGTCACCATTCTCCAAGACCTCAATCGCCGCCAAATACTTGTTGGTGGCCGTATTGTACAGATAGGCAGGTTGGCCGTTCTTATCATTCCTCACCTCAATGCCATCACCCGATGTTGCTCCGTTATAACTGAGCTTGTCGTAATACATCTGATATTGTATCCAACCATACTTGCGATGCAGGGCATCAACAGTGGTTTCCTGGGCTTTCACTTCGGAATACTTGCACGACCATCCATAGGCATAGTAATATTGCTTGCCTTCAAAATCAGAGGGAGAAATGCCTTCGGGTATTTGGTCCTTGATCTTTGTTTCATAGTTGTCACCCGTTTCGATGAACGTTCGCAACTCCTCCCAACTGCCGAACTCCAGGTGTTCGCTCCCGTAGACCTCAAAGCCATGGTCCACCCATTGCTCCCCCTGTCCTATATATTTTTGATACTCCACATCGGCAGGAACAAACTTCAATGAGCCGGAAAATCTGTCAGGACTATATCCGATGGTTGTAGCCCGGTTCAAATCGGTCCAAGCCAAGAAGGCATGTTCCTTTCGGTTTTGCCAATACAGACAGGTGGCCTCGGCATCGTTGCCGTCGCTATCGAACAAGTCCCGATTCCCTTCATCAAGCGTAAGGAAGGAGTTCCGCCAATACAAGGAATTACCGACCGTGCCCTTTACCTTCAACCAAGTAGTAATATCGGTTCCGCCGGTTACGTCAAACTCATTGCTCACGGCAGACGCCTTGTAGTACATACGGCACACAAAGCGATAGCCATCAGGCATGTAATACGTCTTTCCCAGCGTTGTGGTCAGTCCTTCATTGGCACGCGTTGCCAAAGCACTGACCGTTGTACCTGCAGCAAATTGTATCTTCTCGCCTTGATATGTTTCGCCTCCGTCGGGCAGAACCTCCTCGCCGAGACGGTCGCTACAAGATGCGAACACCAACACGGCAAGAACGACCCTCAAGAGGCTGGACCGACGATATCTTATATATGCTCTCTGATTCAAAATGAAGATTCCTTTCTGTTGAATAACATTAATCCCAATCTAATTCTGCATCGCCTTCACCGTTTGAAACCTCCCATTCCTTGATCAAAGCACGGAACGAGATGGAACCCTTGGTCAACGTGATGGTATAAACATAGTGCCGGCCTTGTTCCCATGCGGCGATGGATTGACCGGAACTATCCTTACAAGTATTGAGAGGAAGACTATAGGTGGTTCCGTCAGCCAGCTTCACGGTCAAAACAGCATCATTACCTATCGACTGAGGGATCACACAATAGTTGTCAAGCTTAGTTTTATCTGCTACCGGATGGCTGGCAGAACAGAAGCCGTCAATAGGCTCAGATTGTTTCTCACCTGCCTGAATCGTTCCCTTTACAAGGTCCAAAGTACCGGTATTTGTCAAGTTCGTGATGGAAATAAGAGCATCTGTCAAGACCACAGCAGCTTCACCCGAAGATACTAACTGAACGGTGATCTTACTCATGGCGTGACGGAAGCGAAGGGGCACATCACCCGTACGGGGAGTGATCTTCACTTCATTTTGCGTTCCCACCTTGCTTATATCGGCGTCGGCATCACAGGCAAATCCCCAAAGAACGTCATTCCCTTGTGTCATCGCAGTGGTAGAAGCTGCAGGAGAAAGCGCACGGAAATAGGAGGCATCTCCTTGACCGGCCCAATAGATGGTGGGCGAATACGTCCATGTTGAGTTTGTTCCATCCCAAGTCAGCGTAGTACTCTTCTCATCAAAAGACTGTGACGTACTCTTATAGATATCCATTCCTCCGACCTTCAGTTCATCTGCAATAGGGCCGGTAGTTGTGACATCATTCTGGAACTTAATTTCTCCCGTTCCTGTTGCCTCAACGGTGTTCCAATTTGTAATGGTGGCCGAAACATCAATGCCGACCTTATTGATGGTCACGTTCAACTGATAGTTATAGCCGGACTGCATCTTGCCTTCTGATAAGCCGGAAGCCCAATCATTGAGCATATTTTGTGTTACCTTCACCTCATAGTTGTTGTCTTCTGCACCATTAATCTTTAGAAAAGAATTTCCTGAAGTTAGAACCGTCTGCGGCACCACAATGGCCCGATAGGTACAAGTCATCCCTTCGTTTAAAGTAAGTGCCATTTTAACAAGGCCGGGAGAATCTGTTCCTTGACCAACATCACTGATTTCATAAGTTGGAGCCGTTGTTTTGCAAGTGCGGTTCATGCCCTGCAACTCCAACCAAGTATTAGTTAGCGCTGCATCAGAGAAACCTTCAGCGGCTGTCACGACTACCGTCACCATGCTCATGGCATGGGTGTAAGGCAACATCAACTTTCCACGACTGCCTTCAGCATGATCATATTTGATAGGAGTCTGTTCGGCGCTCCACAGCAAATCCGCATGCTTCAAGGCGTCTGCCTGCATCTGGTCATAAGGTACAGTCCAGCCCAATACGCCGGTACTTACAGCCAAAGCATCAGAAGGCGTTCCGCCATTGTAACAATAACCATAAAAACTTTGGAGGTAATGATTGCTCGACCGCAAATCGTTGGTCTCATTGCTGAAATCATCCCAATAAAGCGTAGGCGTAAGATTGGACGTCTGCTTGGTATTTTGAGGGGATAACCCAAGGGGTGTATTTAGTCCGATGGGCGTAATGTCCGCTCCAGAATAGTCTATGCACGCCTCAGTGCCTTTGGTAAAAGTCACCAAAAAAGGAGCCTGATCTACCGATACAGAATTTCTATCTGTCGCTCCCCCATTCCACGTCACATGGCGAAGATAGACCAACAGTACATCTCCGTTATCAAAATCCTTATTGGCAGCACGCGTTTGAGGAGCCGTGGTCACATCCAACAAAGCGGCTGTTTCTATCGGAGTCTTCCCCGTTCCATTCAGATAAGAACTCGTCTCTTCCACATCGTTACTACACGAAAGAAGGGCTATGATTACCGACAAGTATATTAGTTTCTTCATCATTTCAAACGTTTATCCTACTTACATCCATATAGGTTCATCTGCCGTGAGCGTTACCCAAT
>CALZOH010000043.1 GCA_945827465.1 uncultured Prevotellaceae bacterium | reverse complement strand
AACACTTCTTGATGATAGAAATGAGGAAGATAAGATTCAATCAATGAAAAGCTTTTAAAATATTATCCTTACCTTTGCGAGGTAAATCACATATATTAACATGGAACGATTCAAACGAATTATTTCAACTGTCCTCCTTCTGATCATGGTGTGGGCACCGACGATGGCCCAAACAAGTGAGGTGGAGAAGGGCATTATCAATCGAACTCAGTGTGGCGGATTCTGGCGTTACGACTTCAACTACCAGACGGTCGACGCCGACGGTGAGACGCCTATTGTGCTCTCGGCAGCCATATTTCTTTCCAATGCTGTGCACAACAAGACCGTGAAGGCAAAAGGTTGCGGACTGCTGAACCACTATACCATTACGGATAACACGCAGCGCCCCACGAATGTGACCAGCGGTTTTACACTCGAAGGCGTATTTGCCAATTCCAATTACATCATCATTGAGTCTGACGGATTCGGATTTGGTCTTGATGTGGAGAATAGTCAGAAGTACCTGCAAGGCCGGGCCACGGCACGGGTGAATATTGATGCCCTGCTCGCCGGTCGCAAACTGATAACTGAAGAAGGATTTGAATTTGGCGACGCCATCCTCAACTTGGGCTATTCCCAAGGAGGCAATTCGGGCATGTGGGTCAACCGGCTCGTAGCCGAGGGCTATCGCAGCGATGAGTTGCCCAAGATAGACTTCTGCATCATCGGCGGCGGACCGTATGACATGTACACCCACTATCGCAAGTTGGCCGACGAAAACCTGACGCAATACCCCGTGGCCCTGCCCCTCATCCTGAGCGGTATGATTGATGCAGGAGAAAATCGGGTGAAGAACGAAGACGTGTTTAATGAAGACTTCGTACAATATCTTCCCGAACTGTTCGATTCAAAAACCCATGACACGGACTACATCAATCGTTTCATTTACGAAAAATACGGAGACCCCAACAGCAAGACAATGGCCATCGACAAGATGATGAAGCCCGAGTTTTTTGATGAAAACAACGAAGGCACGGCCGTAATCGTTGAACTGCTCAAGGAAAACTCGCTCGTATATGCTGATTGGAAACCCGAGAAGACCGACTCCATCTATTTTGTCCATTCGGAGATTGACGAAGTAGTACCCGTCATCAATCAGCAGAACATGGAGCAGCACTTGATGGACCATGGTTATCGTTCGTTCAAAATAGACTACACCAACAATGCCGGACACACCAATACAGGCATGGTCTACGTGATGAGAGCCATCGGCGCCCTCAGTGGCTTCGTCCCGACAAAGATAGAAGCCCCATTCAGCGATGCGCCCCAAGAAAACACTCATGCGATTTACAGTATCGACGGAAGGCTCGTCAAGCAGAACATCACGCTGAGCGAAGCCTGTCGCACACTGCCCAAAGGCATCTATATCATCAACGGACGCAAGGTGGTGAAGCGATAAGCTCGCACCAACTTTCCGGTCCCGGGTTCAGTAGAACGGGGTGAAACCTGAATCGGTCATTAGAAAAATGGATAGTTCCAAATTCTAATGACCGATTTTTCGATGGATGAGTCCTTGACGAACTATTCCGTCCTGATGTTCTGCACGGGATTCATCAATGCCACCTTGTAGATTTGAACGAGTATGACCAGCAAGGAGAGCCCCAGGACAACCAGTGCCGGAAGCACCGGCATCCAAGCAGTCCACGCCGCCTTATCCGGAAATTGTTCGAGCAGATAGAAACTCACCTTATAGCCCAATATGGCACCTACCAAGACAGATGGCAGCGCGATATAGGCAATAGAGCGCACGAAGAGGGTCTGCAACTCACCGATGCCGGCACCCATCACCTTACGAATGGCTAATTCCTTGCTGCGACGCTGCACCTCATCGCGCACATAGCCAATCAGACCAACAAACAAGATGAGGAGCGTTGCAATGCAGCCGATAGAGATCAAGTTGCGCGTGCGCAGTGTCTCGACATACTCGGCAGCCACCTCGGCAGCGTAGGTCTTCACTACCAAATCGTCTTCGGGATAAAGTTGGTTGCAAGCGTTCTGCACCTGTTCAATACCTTCGGCCGTGAGGTTGCCGAAGCGCAGGAGGATGTATCGGGCATCCTCCGTGCCATTGAGCACTATTATCGGACGAGGGTCACGATTGATGAGCGAACCGATTGTGAAGCTTTTCACCACTCCGGCAATCTTGACGGGACCATCCATACCCGTTACCCTCACATGGCGACCCACCACGTCGTCCCAACCGAGCAGTGCCTTCATCTTTGCGGCAAAGTTTTCGTCAACCAGCAGTTCCGGCATCCATCCCGCATGATTCATGGGTGTGAAGCCTTTGCCGGAAACCAATTCCAGGCCCATAGTCTGTGCAAGATTGGACTCTGAAAAGAACAAGTTGCAGCAGTTGAACAGCTCACGCGGATCATCGGGCAGCAGCACGTTGTCGCCGCTCTGACCTTCGCAAAACAAGGAGACCGTACACGAGGCGCTCTCAACAGCTGGGAGCTTTTCAAGTTCCCGAGCCAAGAAGTAAGCCTTTTCTGCCGACATATTCACGCCGACATAAGCCACGTTCGTGAAGTCGTAGCCCAGGTCTTTATGGAGCAGATAATTGTATTGCCGCGAAATCACGAAGAGCACGCTCAGCAACATCGTAGAAAGCAGGAACTGAAAGGCGAGCAGCGAAAGTTTCCAAACCCTTCGGCTCTCGCTGTAGAGCCGGTAGGCATAGACCAACGGAATGCGAGAGTAAATATAGGCAGGCAAAAGACCGCAAAACAAGAGCACGACGAGACAAACAGGAATGATGACCCCGATTGTCTGCAGAGAAAAGAGCGTGGAAACAGAAGTGCCGAGCAATTGACTGATGACGTGGCGCCCCGCGAAGATAATCACAGCCATCAATAGCAGCGAAAAGAAGAGGTGAAGGGCTGCCTCGCCCAACGTCGTGAGGTAAAGTTCTGATGTGGGTGCTCCCAAGCACTTACGCAAGGCCACTTGACGAGCACGGCTCACAAGGGTGCTAATGACAACCAGAATATAGTTCATGACGGCTGTAAAGAGCATCACGATGGCTACTACCAAGAGAATCGTGAAGGTGGTCTTCACGCCGGAACTCTTGAAATGGGCACCGGCCACAGGCTCCAACTTGATGCTGCTATCTTCGTAACCGCTTTCGAGCAGTTCATCCCACGGCAGGCATTCCTTTAGCATCTTGTCGGTCTCTGCACCGACTTTCGTCATGTCGGCATCGGAGCGAAAACGTACATACGAACGATAACGGTCGTTTCCTAACAAGTTGTTGGAACCATCGTATGTAAAGTTTCCGATGGAGGGCAGCGACATAATGATGTCAATCCCGTTGAGTGAAGTATTCTCGTCAAAGTCGTCGTACACGCCTGCAATGAGCATCGGCTTTTGGGGAGCAGAACGAAAGACAAACGTCTTGCCTAAAGCATCCTCGCCCAGTTTGCGGTAGAGGCGCTTGCTGACCATGCACTGCCCGGGTGTGGCAAGAATCGTGGCGGCGCGCCCCGAAAGCACGTCGGAGCGAAAAATATCGAAGAAACACGAGTCGGCGCAAATCGCCCACTCGAAATCCAGTTTCCGTTGATCCTCCAAACGAAGTATTTCGTCCGTGTAGATAATCGTATAACGCGTAGCCGCAACAATCTCGGGAATGTATTGGCGCATTCTGGGAACGTATCCGCCCGGAGTGGCCGGGTAAGCTACGGGGCTTTCACCTTTACGCTGAAAACTCTCATAGATTTCATAGACATGATTCCGGTCGTGAATGCAAGCGTCATAATTGTATTCCAACTGTACCTTGGCAATGAGCACGAGCCCGATGGTGACGCCGACCGTAAGCGACAAGATTTTGATAAAGGCCCCATGGCCTTTTGGCAAAAGATTCATGATGATGGATTCAATAGACATTCACAAAAGGTTTACAAAATGGTGTTGTCAACGATTTCACCGTCTAAAAGATGGATGACGCGATGGGCGTAGGCAGCGTCATGTTGGCTGTGAGTAACCATGACGATGGTGGTGCCTTCGTCGTTGAGGCGCGAAAGCAGTTCCATCACGTCGTGACCATTTTGGGAGTCGAGATTACCCGTCGGTTCATCGGCTAAAATCAATTGGGGCTTTCCCACCACGGCGCGTGCAATGGCTACGCGCTGCTGCTGACCGCCGGAGATTTGCTGCGGGTAATGGGTGGCCCGCTGCGAAAGGTTCATCTTGCGCAGGATCTCCTCAACGCGTTTTTTGCGCTCCGCCCGAGACACTTTGAGATATTTCAGTTGCAACTCCACATTTTCTTCGACAGTCAGTTCATCAATGAGGTTAAAACTCTGGAAGACGAAGCCAATGCGTCCCTTGCGATATTGGGTACGCTCCTTTTCCTTCAGATGCCCCACTTCTTTGCCGTCAAGGTAATAACGGCCCTCATCGGCATTATCGAGCAGTCCAAGAATGCTCAACAGTGTAGATTTTCCACAACCCGAAGGTCCCATGATGGCTACAAACTCGCCTGCTTTTACTTCGAGGCTGACGCCATTCAATGCCGTCGTTTCCACGTTCTCCGTGCGAAAGACTTTTGTCAGTTTTTCAATCTTAATCATTATAGTATGTCTTATTTTATTCTCAAAACTTCGTTGTTGTTGAATGCTTCATAACCGCTGACGATAATTTTTTCGCCCGGTTCCAGTCCTTCCTCCACTTCATAATATCGTGGGTTCTGGCGACCGATGCGGATGTTTCGCCGATAGGCATTTTGTCCGCTCTTGTCGAGTACGTAGACCCAGTTGCCTCCGGTGGCTTGAAAAAAGGTTCCGCGAGGAATCAGGGTGGTCGTCTCGGGGCGCCCCAGCTCAAGGTTGAGATAATAAGTCTGACCGGTGCGGATGTTGGCCGGACGGGAGTCGGTAAATACCAGGTCGGTGCGGAATTTTCCTTGACGCACCTCAGGATAGACCTTGCGCACCGTCAAGACAAATTGGCGGTTGTCGCGCTCGAACGTAGCCTGCAACCCCACCTTGACGCGGTCGATGTAATGCTCGTCAACCTGAGCCTCAATCTTGTAATCGCTCAGGTCATTGATTTGCCCAATCATGGCTCCGGCAGCAATGCTCTGCCCCAATTCCACATCAAGTAGGCCCAATTCACCGTCAATGGCTGAGCGCACCTCGAGTTTCCCCTTGCGCTCGCGCACCAGCACTAAATTTCGTTGCATGTTGGCCAGATTATCTTCCATCTGCTCCATTTGTATGCTCCGATACTGAGCATCCTTCTTTAGGCGTTCACCAATCAAGTCCTCTTTCTTTACGGCCAGTTCGTAGTCTTCGCGAGCCTGCAAGAAAGTTTCGCGAGAAATGAGTTTTTCTTGGAAGAGTCGATCGTTCTGTTCAAAAGCCCTGCGCTTGCGCACCACGTCCATTTTAAGCGAGGCCAGTTCCGTTTCATTGTTGAGCCGGTCCTGTTGCATGGCCACTTGTGTGTTGCGCAGGAGGTTCTGTTTCTCGGCCAACTCTGCCTCGGCATTGAGTATTTGCAAGTCGAGGTTACTGTTGCTGAGTCTCACGATAACATCCCCTTTGCGGACGGTCTGACCTTCCTCGGCCACCTTTTCGCAAACAATGCCGCCTTCCTCTGGCGATATTTGCACGACTTGGATAGGCACCACTGTTCCATTGAGCCGCACGTAATCTTTGAACTCGCCTTTCACCACAGTGCTGATGGTAACGTCAGTTGCCTTTACAACCAGTGTACTACGGCCGCGTCCCACAGCCAACCACAGCAGGCAGACTATCACAACGACTCCGCCAGTCAAGTAGGGAAGGTGCTTTTTCCGTAATCCGTGCTTCTTTTCAATTATTCTATCCATAAGGGAACACCTTTATAATAGTTCAACATTCGGATTTTGTAAAGATAAGTAAGCCGGCACTGCAACAGTTGCGCACGGCTTTGCAAAAGGGCCGTGGCCGACGTTTGCACGTCAATAGTTGAGGCCAGACCTTCTTCATATTGGCGGGAGGTGAGATGCGCAGCCATGCTGTCGGCCTCCACCTTTAGCCTCATCTTTTCGGCTTCCTTTCGGCAATTCTTCAAGTCGGTAAGGGCCTCGCGTATCAAGCGCTGCAACTCATTGTGTCGATAAGAGAGTTCTTCTTCGGCCCGTTTAACGTTATTGCGCTGGCGCCGGATATTACTCAGCGTGTTCAGTCGGTTAAAGAGGGGGATAGAAAGAGTGGCGTAAACGTATTCGCCGGCATTGTTGCGAAATTGTTCGCGAAAACTGGCCGCACTGACCACGTGAAGTTGCTTGTAATAAGTGGTTGAAATGCCGGCACCAACCGTCAGCGAAGGGAACAAGGCTCCAAGGGAAGAACGATAGGCATACTTGGCTGAGCGAAGGCCGTATTCAGCCAGCTTCACTTCGGGATTGTTCTGTCGGGCCACGGCATAAATCTCAGAACTCTCGTTCGAGCTATCTGCAGGCAGCAGGATTTGTTGGTTGTCAACCAAGGCGGGCGGAACAATCTCCAGAGGATTGTCAATCGGATAGTTCATCTGCTGTTTCAATTGTAGCAAAGCATTGTCAAGGAAACTTTCTTGTCGGGTTACCTCGTAGTCATCGGCAGCACAAACGGCCTGCATCTGCGCCACATCTGCTTCGCTCTTGCGGCCCACGTCAGCCATCATCCGGGTTTGTTGTAACAGCAAGTGGCTCTCAGATTGTTTCTGACGGGCAATGGCGATGCTTTCCCGATAATACAGAACCTGAATATAGCTTTGCAGCACTCGCTGGGCGGTTGCATCTTTCTGCGCCTGCAGCCGGTTTTTACCCATCAGCAGATTGGCTCGCGCTGCACGCAAGTCATTCAAACGCTGAAATCCGTCGAATACAGGCAGTGAAGCCGATAAACCATAAGAGTTGTAAAATGTGCTCACGTCGGTGTAGGTGTTGGTCTCAGGGTCGATGGCACGCCCAAAATTGTATTGAGCGCCCACGGAACCTCCCATGTAGGGCAGAAAAGCTGCCGTTTGCCGAACCTTTTCAATCTGATAGTCGCTTACGTTGACAGACTGCATGCGTACTTCGTAATTATGGCTGACGGCATATTGCATACACTGCTCCATGGTCCATAATCGCTGCCCATTGACAGCGAGACACTCCATACAGACCAATAAAGCGGTAATTCTCTTCATGCTCTCTGATTTTGTCGCAAAGGTAAGGGCCTGCTCGCTAACGGCAAGGGCTTTTTGGGCTCCATAAAGACGATTGTATTAAAACAATACACTTTCGTGGATTAAAATCATACACTCCTTTCACTCACGCAGTAAATCAACCTCTTTTGTGGCAGATGACGGAGGAAAATTCGTTTTTCATCGTTAACTTTGCGTCCAAACAATTTGCTTGACATGACTAATTATGGAACCCTTTTGGTAGTGGATGACAATCCGGCCATTTTCACGACACTCGAGATTTGCCTGGAACGCGTATTCGGCAAAATCGTCACCCTCACAACTCCTGATGCCATTCTTGCCACGTTGGAACAAGAAAAGGTGGACGTCATCCTGCTCGACATGAACTTCTCGCTTGGAATCAACAATGGGCAGGAAGGCCTGATCTGGGTGCAGGCTATCCATCGTCGGCATCCCAACATCCCGATCGTTTTGATGACAGCCTATGCCGATGTGAAGCTGGCTGTGAAAGGACTTAAAAGCGGAGCGGTCGATTTCGTTACCAAACCATGGGACAATCACGAACTGATTCGCGTACTCAAGGATGCTGTCGACGAAGCTACCGAAATAATTCCTTTGGAGAAAATGGAGGAAGAACACGTGCGCAAAGTGGTCGACAAATGCCATGGTAATATTAGCAAGGCTGCCGAACTGCTTGAAATATCTCGTCAACGCCTCTACAAAAAGTTGAAGAAATGACTGCTGCCCTCCTTCTCATCTTGTTTTTCGTCATTGTTGTAGGCTGTTTCTTCTTTGTTCATCATCAAAACAACCTGAAACTGCGTGCCCGTCTTATGCGCGAAGCTGTCAGAAATCACGATTTCACTTTCCACCTGCCGGTTAAAGGTCTTTTCTATGGCGAAAAAGCCCTGCAGGAAGCACTGAACGATTTAGGAAACGACATCAACGGACTTTGCGCACAAAAAGAAGTGGAGTCGTGGCAAAAACTGACTCGGGTACTCACCCACGAAATCATGAACGTCACTACGCCCATTCAGAGCATCAGCCAGGCTTATCTTGAAAGTTCCGCCGTTCAAGGCACCTCGCTCGAAAAAGGTATCCAAGCAATCAACAAGGCAAGTAACCACCTCATCACTTTTGTTGACAGCTACCGTAAACTCACGCAACTGCAGGAACCCGTAAAGGTAGAACTAAACTTGCGGACCGTCATTAACCACATCATTGACATGTACCCTCATCTGCAGACAACACTCCATCTACCGGCTTGCCTCATTATCAAAGCCGACAAATCGCTCATCGGACAAGTCCTGCTCAACATCGTAAAGAACGCCATCGAGGCGGGGGCGCATACCATGTCATTTGATTGGCACAATAGATTGCTCCATATCAGTAATGACGGGGCGCCCATTCCGGCAGAAATCAGGAGAGACATCTTCATCCCCTTTTATTCCACAAAACCTACTGGTTCGGGCATCGGACTCGCTTTATCGCGTCAAATCATCACCATGCAAGGTGGGACTCTTTCGCTGGCCGATAAAGCCAAGAGCGGATATCATACCACCTTCCTACTTAACTTCGGAGATGAGAATGTCGTATTACACCATCCGCACTCAAAGTGAGTGGTAATGAATCGTTGACAATAAAACATCCGCAATGTCTGTCATGAAACATTGCGGATGAATAGGTCTATCAGTTGTCTTATCCGATGTGGAAGGTGGCCGATGAAGACGAGGACTTTTTGTAATACGTCTGCTTGATTTTGGGAAGGTTTTTCTTGATATTGTTGATACGTGTTTCATCGCTGGGATGCGTACTCAGCAACTCGGGAACCGAGGCGCCGCCACCGGCCGACATTTTCTGCCAAAAGGTCAAGGCCATGTCGGGATTATAACCGGCCATACTCATCAGGACCATGCCCATGTAGTCAGCTTCGTTCTCTTGTTTGCGCGAGAAAGGCAGCATCACACCATATTGTGCACCCAAACCAAACACCTGTCCTGCTACGCTCTGCACGGCAGCACTCTTGTTGGCCAACGCACTATTAAGTATGTTAGAGCCATACTGCGCCAAAATCTGCTGACTCATGCGCTCATTACTATGTTTGGCTACGGCATGGGCTACTTCGTGACCAATCACTACGGCCAGCTCATCTTCAGACGAGACCATTTTCATCAGTCCCTCATATACCACGATTTTTCCTCCAGGCATACAGAAAGCATTCACTTCCGTATTGGCCACCAAACTAAACTCCCAGGCATAATTCTGGATATCCGATTCCATGCCGTTATTCTTCAAATAAGTTTCGGTAGCCACGGCCAAGGCCTTTCCTACGCGTGTCACCATCTCGCTTTGCACTTTATTTCCTGAAACAGTGGCTTGGGCCATATAACCCTTATACTGTGTCAAGCTGGACGACAGTACTTCGGCATCAGAAATCAAACTTAACTGTTTGCGTCCCGTAATGGGCACACTGCTGCAGCTACTCAACAACAAGGCTGCCAATATGAGCAGTAAAACATTCTTATTCATTCTTGCTATCAAAAAAGGTTGCTAAATATAATCATCTACGGTGTCGTTCACAAAGTCGACGAACGGACGCATTACGCCGAACATCTCCATAACATGCTCCATCCAATCCGGCTGAGCAAAAAAGTCATCGTCGAGCGAATGTTCCACACAATAATTGCGACACTTCATATACTGCGGATAAGGGTAATCGCGCGGAACACCGCGAGGCATCGCCTTCATGGGGTCAAACGTAACGCTGGGATAGAGCAACTTGAAGCGTTCGTTTTCCACCATTTCGCGAAATTCGTCAGTGCGATACAGAATAGTTTGGCGCACTTTGGCCAAAATATTTGTGGGTAGGCAATAGCATCCGCCGGCTACGAGGCAACTGCCCGGTTCCAGATGCAGGTAGTAGCCGCCATGATACGACTTCTTGCCCATCGCCGCCACATAGCAGCCGAAGTGTCGCTTATAGGGTGATTTATCTTGTGAAAAACGGGTGTCGCGATAGAAACGATAGGTGCAATCCTTCACTGTGAGATGGCTCAGTGAGTCATCCATTTGAGCCAGGCGGACAATCAAGTCGGCCGCCAATCGCTCAAAGCCTTCGCGTGCCTCGTCGTAAGCGTCGCGATGATCTTGAAACCAACTTCGTTCATTGTGCGATGCTATCTCCCTCAAGAACTCAAATATCTGAGGAATCCGATAATCTGTAATGGCTTGGTGAGTTGCTTTGTCTTTCATACTGCTGCCACGTGGGTGATGTTGAACAATTCGGGGGCAAAGATAGTCATTTCTTCCCTTGCTTCGCTCATTCACTTCAGATTATTACGCTTATATTCTTTCTTTTTATTACTTTTGCGTCAACTTGTCAGGGCCGTAAAAGACCCGCTTTCTATTCCGTAAAAGATTATTGAAACTAATAGATATGAATATAGTAGAACGATTTTTGAAGTATGTTCAATTCGATACACAATCGGACGAAAACTCTCACACAACCCCCAGTACAGACAAACAGCTTGTATTCGCTGAATACCTTCGCGACGAATTAGAAGACATCGGTTTGAAAGATGTTGAACTTGACGGTAACGGTTATCTTTATGCCACCCTGCCGGGCAATACCGACAAGAAAGCACCTACCATCGGATTTATTTCTCACCTTGACACCAGTCCTGACGCAAGCGGTGCCGGCGTAAAGCCTCGCATTGTTGAGAACTACGACGGTGGTGATATCGTGCTTGACGAAGCGTGCGGTCTGAAGTTATGTCCTTCTGTATTCCCCGAGTTGCTCAGCCATCAGGGCGAAGACCTCATCGTTACCGATGGACACACTCTGCTCGGTGCTGACGATAAGGCCGGCATTGCAGCTATCGTTCAGGCTATGGTCTACCTGATGGAGCATCCCGAGATTGAGCACGGCGACATTCGCGTAGGCTTCAATCCCGACGAAGAAATCGGTCTTGGTGCTCATTTGTTCGACGTTGAGAAATTTGGCTGTGAATGGGCTTACACCATCGATGGTGGCGATGTGGGCGAGTTGGAGTTTGAATGCTTCAACGCAGCCGGAGCCAAAATTCATATCAAAGGCGCCAGCGTTCATACCGGCTATGCCAAGGGTAAAATGATCAACGCCGTAAGAATTGCTACCGAGTTGCAAGGTCTCATGCCCGAAGACCAACTGCCTGAAACGACTGAAGGCTATGAAGGCTTCTTCCACTTGCTCCACATGGAAGGTAACTGCGAGAACGCAACCATGACTTATCTCATTCGCGACCACGACCGCCGCAAGTTTGAAGCTCGCAAGGACTTCTTGCAGAAGACCGTTAACCTGCTGAATGAGAAGTATGGCGAAGGCGTGGTCAACATGGAGATGCGCGACCAGTATTATAACATGAAGGAAAAGGTGGAACCCGTAATGCACGTTATCGACATAGCCATCAAGGCCATGGAGCAGTTAGGCATTTCGCCCAAGGTGCAGGCCATTCGCGGTGGCACCGATGGTGCGCAGTTGAGTTTCCGCGGTTTGCCTTGTCCCAACATCTTTGCCGGTGGCATCAACTTCCATGGTCCGTTTGAGTTCCTGCCCATCCCGTCAATGGAGAAGGCCATGAAGACCATCGTGCAGATTTGCCAACTGACGGCTGAATTTAACGATTAACTTTGGCGCTCTATGAGCGAACTACCTACACTTATTAATGACCTTGCGCTGATTTTGGTATTAGCAGGCGTGGTAACCATCCTGTTTAAGCGGCTCAATCAGCCTTTGGTTCTCGGATACATTGTTGCGGGCTTCATTTGTGGCCCGCATTTTGATATGACGCCTTCAGTGGTCGACCACACCAGTGTGGAAACGTGGGCCGAGATAGGAGTCATCTTCCTCATGTTTACACTCGGACTGGAGTTCAGTTTCAAGAAAATTCTCAAGATGGGCAGCACGCCCTTCATTGCTGCCTGTACCATCATCTTCTGCATGATCGGACTGGGCTCCATTGCCGGCCATGCCTTTGGCTGGTCAAAGATGAACAGCCTCTTCTTGGGTGGTATGTTGGCCATGTCGTCCACTACGATTATTTTCAAAGCTCTCGACGACTTGGGGGTTCGACAAAAGAAGTTTGCTTCACTCGTGTTGAGCGTTCTTGTTGTGGAAGACATTCTCGGCATCTTGCTGATGGTGATATTGGCCATGCTGGCCGTCAGCACCCACTTTGAGGGCATCGAACTCGTGGGAAGCGTAATGCGACTCTGCCTTGTGCTGGTTGTTTGGTTCTTGGTGGGCGTATTCATCATTCCTACCTTCTTGCGCCACTACCGCCGCTGGATGTCGCAAGAAACGTTGCTCATCGTGTCGTTGGGCCTCTGCTTTCTCATGGTAGTTCTGGCTTCCAAGATGAACTATAGTACGGCCTTCGGCGCTTTCATGATGGGCAGCATCTTGGCCGAAACCATCGAGGCCGAACAAATCGAGTCGGTGGTGTCTCCTGTCAAGGACTTGTTCGGAGCCATCTTCTTCGTCTCGGTGGGCATGATGGTCGACCCCAACATCCTCGTTGAGTATTGGGTGCCCATCCTGGTTCTTGTGCTCACCATTCTCTTGGGGCAAGCCACGTGCGGCACCTTCGGATTCTTACTCTCCGGTCAGCCGCTCAAAGTGGCCATGCAGTGCGGTTTCAGCATGGCACAAATCGGTGAGTTCGCCTTCATCATTGCCTCTTTGGGCGAGAGCCTCAAGGTGACCGACGGATACCTTTATCCCATTGTTGTGGCGGTAAGCATGATTACCACCTTCCTCACACCTTATATGATTAAGTTGGCCGAACCGGCTTACCGCCTTTTGGAGCCTCGCCTGCCGCAACGCTTGCGCCAGACACTTCAAAATGCGGCCCAAGTACAGCCGGTCGTCGACTCTACAGCTTGGCGTCGCCTCTTGCTCAACTTGCTCAAGCAAGTCATTTCGTACGCGTTTTTGAGCGTCACCATCGTGGCCATCATGCTCACGTCCGTATTGCCCGTAACGCGCCATTTGTTCGGGCATTGGCCGGGTAATGCCGTTTGCGGCTTACTCACGCTGGCATTCATCAGTCCCTTGTTGCGTGCCATCGTCATGCGTAAAAACCACTCCGACGAGTTCCGTCAATTGTGGCGTGACAATCGGTTCAACCGCTTTCCGCTCATCTTTACCATTTTGGTGCGCTACGTCCTCTCCTCTGCCTTCATCTTCTACGTCATCAATTATCTGTCGCCCTTCTCCAGCATCCTCCACTGGGTCATTGCCTGCATCCTGATGGTATGCCTCATGGCCTCACGGCGGGTCAAGCTCAGCAGCATTCGGCTTGAGCATCTCTTCATGCGTAACCTCCGTTCCCGCGAAATGGAAGCGCTCAAGTCAGGCAAACAAAAACCCGACTATGCCCAGACCCTGCTCAGTCGTGACGTTCACCTGTCCATCCTTCAGCTCCCGATGAACACGCAATTGGCCGGATTCACCCTGCAGGAATTAGATCTGGGACGCAAGGAAGGTGTCATGGTAGCTGCCATTGTTCGCGACGGACAGCGCATCAACATACCCGGTCCCGACATCGAACTCTTCCCAGGCGACAAACTTCAGGTCATCGGCGACGACGAACACCTTTCGGCATTTGCTGCGCGCATCCAGACGGCTGTCAACAGCGATATCACCGACAGTGACGAACACGAAATGATACTCCGCAGCCTTACCATTCAGTCCTCCTCACCTTTTGTCGGAAAGAGCGTGCGCGAAAGCGGTCTGCGCGAACGTTACCAGTGCATGCTCATCGGCTTTGAAGACAGCAAGGGACAACTCATTCTGCCCACCGCTACCCGCATCTTCCACCAAGATGATGTCATTTGGATTGTCGGCGAGCGGGCATCTCTCAAACGACTCATCGAGCAGCCCATATCGGCAGACTCATCATCTCACAACCCTAACACTCATTCATTATGAAACATCTTTCCATTCCCCTCCTTTTGGCGCTCCTCCTCACGGCAGGCAGCTGCCAGTCATCACAGCAAATCAACGGATTCTTCATGGGCAGTAGCCTGGGTGGCGTATTCGGTTCAAGTATCGGCGGACTGATGGACGGTCCACGCGGTGCAGATGCCGGGCGCGCCTTAGGCATGATCATCGGAGGAGCCACCGGAGTAGCCGTCACTACACCGCGAAGCGAAAAAAGCCGTAACGACAACCGCACCACCGACAGTTACAATCGTCGAAGCCCACAAGCGCCGGCTCAGCCCACCATTCCGCAGAAATTCTATGATCTCAAGATTAATAACCTGCGCCTCACCGATAGCAACAACAATCACGCCATTGATGCCAATGAGCGTGCCCAACTCATCTTCGAGATTGAAAACACCGGGCGAACTACCTATTACAACATCACACCCGTTGTAGAAGTGTCCGACCCCAAGCGTATCCTCATCTCGCCCCCGGCAATCATTGCATCGCTTTCTCCCGGCAGGTCGGTACGCTATACCGTCGACCTGTTCGGTAAGAAAAACATCAAAACTGGCATCGCCCAATTCTCCATTAGCTTTGCCGAAGGCGATTTATTCTACACCGTACGTAGGTTCGACCTTTCCACACGAGGGCGCTCCAAATAAGTCCCCAATCCACGATCTCACGAATTGGCTCATGAGAAAGACGCTTTTATCTGTCGTGGCTACCCTGCTGGTGTGCTTGTTTTTCCTGACGGCCTGTCAGCGACATACCGGTTTTCGTCGACTGTTATCCGAAGCCGACAGCCTCATGCGCGTCGATCCTGACTCGGCGTTTCGCCTGCTCTGCCGTCTGGACTCCGCAGCGGAGTCACTGCCCCAATCGTTGCGTATGCAAACGCTTCTGCTGCGGTGCAACGCGCAGAATAAGGCTGATTCATTGTTCGAGAACGACAGCCTCGGACTCCTCCTCACCGACTATTTCGACCGGGAGGGTACACCCAATCAGCGCATGCTGGCCCACTATATCCTGGGCTGCGCCTATCGGGACCTCGACGACCGACCGGCTGCCATCCGCTGCTTCAACGATGCCGTTGCAGCCGCTGACACAACAGCCAACGACTGCGATATCAGGCAGATCAGCATCATCTACGGACAAATTGGTGGTATTTACAACGATCTATGTTTAGCCGACGAATCGTTGGAAGCCTATCGGATGGCCGAATTGTTTGCTGAGCGTTCAAAAGACTCCCTGCTACTATTCCTCTTTTGGGCCAACAAAAGTCGCTCATATATTTATAAAGGAAAGATCGCTGAAGCTTTGGAAATAAAAGAAAGGGCAGCCAAAGGTCTTGAAGCATTAGGGAAATACAACTATGCGGCTCAAACGAGGGGCGGATGTATAAAATGGCTGCTCATTAATAAACAATTCGATAAGGCTAAAGCTTATTTGGATGATTTTATCTCCCATTCCGGATATGTCTTACCCAACGGAGAGCCTAAACCGGGACATCTTGGATGTTATTATTTCAAAGGCCTCTATTATCTTGAAACCGGGCAACGAGATTCTGCCTCCCATTACCTATATAAATATTATAACCAGTCACCGGATCTTGACGAACGCTATAATGCTACTTGGTGCCTCAGCCGATTATATGCCATCTACAATCAGCCCGATTCGATTGCCAAATATTCTTACCTGGGTGACTTCTTGGGCGATACGATACAAACGGTTAATAACGCAAAAAACTTTCAGTTATTCCAAGCCATTTATAATTATTCTCAACACCAACAAGAGGCCTTACGTTACAAATTAAGAAGTCAACGTACATTGTTGCTACTCATCATATCCTCCATCATAACCGTTCTCGTTATTTTTCTCATCATCTTTACCACAAGACAGTATCGACGTAGGATGAAACGACAAGACAAGGTTCACGAGTCTTATCAGCAACAAGCAAATGAAACCATTACGCAACAACAGGGCCAAATCCTAAAATACGAAAAGGAGCGGGAAAAGTTGAAACAAGATGTTGAAGACAAAACGTCCATCATCAACCAACTTGGCGAGCAGATTCAATCACACAAGAAAGAAATAGTAGACTTACAGCTTTGTTTGGAAAATAACGAACTCAATCAAAAGCAACTTGAAGAACAATTAAAGTTGTTAGAAGGACTCCATCAACAAATGACGGAATTCAAACAGCAGCAACAAAAAATTGCATCAATTAATAAACGCACTAAACTGTTTGATACTCCACCGATAGCACGTTTGATTGAATTGGCAAATAAAAGAACGGAGCAACCCACACCGACAGAATGGAATGCTGTATTTGAAGAG
>CALZOH010000042.1 GCA_945827465.1 uncultured Prevotellaceae bacterium | reverse complement strand
AAATCAACCTATTATAACAGGTCTTACCATGCAAAATGTCCAACCCGCCCCAATTTTTCCTGTCTGGGAGGATACTGTGACAGGATGATGATCTCTGGAAAATTCAAGGGGCTGCACCGTATGTTTTTATTTAGGTGCAGCCCTGTATATGAGGGATGGAAATCAGATATGCAGCCTCAATGAGTGGAAGTATTGTAGCATTGGGGCTGTGGTTGGTCTCCGTTAGTTCTTGGCCTTATCAAGTTCGTTGAGCGCAAAATTATAAGCTCCTAAATTGATGGCGAAGCTGGTGTCGATGGACGAAATGGCTACCGGAATCTTTTTTGTGGAGTTGTAGAGCACCGTTTTTGTACTTTCAGGTATGCGGACGTAGGTGGTTTGACCTTCTAACAAGGCTTTAGCGTCACTCTTTTCGTCAATATAAACGGCTTCGGCTATGAGACGACCCACGGGCGAGGCATCAAAACGATTGAGTGTGCCGTTTAATTCGTCAAGCAAGTCGGGCATAAATAGCGGATGAGCGGCCGAAACTCCTCCACCGATGACTACTGCACCGTCGACGAGGTTGAGTGCAAAGGCAAGCGCATGTCCTAAACCGCGACCAAAGTGTCGGAAGGTGGAGAGAGCTGCCTCTTGGTTGCCTTCGGCCTCTTGGTTGGCTATTTGGCAAATGTCTTTTGGCGTCAGTTCGGGGCGGTCTTCGCCTGAAAATTCTTTATACATCCTCTTGATGGCATGAATGGAGACGGATTCTTCGGCAATCATGTCCGTATGGTATTTGTCGCGGAAGCACCAAATGTTTCCTCCGCAGTCGTTGTCACCTCGTAATAGTGTGCCGTTGATGACTACTCCGGCACCTAAGCCGGTGCCCAGGGTGATGCCAATTAAGTTTTGGTAACGGCGTGGACTTCCTTGCTCGGCCAAACGTTGGTTGAGGTGGGGCAAGAATCCGCCTAATGCTTCACCGTAAGCATACAGGTTGCCGTCGTTGTTGATGAAGACGGGAAGATGGAACTGCTCTTCCAGGTATCCACCCAAAGGAATGCCGCCACGGAAGGCCGGTAGATTGGGCAGGTCGCCAATGACTCCGTGCACATAATCAGCAGGGTCGGGGAAGGCAAAACTGATGGCTGCCGGTAGGGCGTCGGCCGGTAGTTTTTGAAGTACAGCCTGAAAACCTTGGGTCAATGTCTGAAGGCAACGTGGCAGGTTGTCTGCATTGCTGGGCAAGCGGACCGGTTCAATGATTTCTTGATTGGAACGCAGGGCAGAGAATACGAAGTTGGTGCCGCCGGCGTCGAGCGTTAGTACTACGCGTGGGTCGTGAGAGTAATTAGTCATGGGGATTCGTTATTTGAATTTCGATGGATGCGAAGTTACGAAAAGCATAGGAGATGAACAATTTTATTTGTAATGGATGCTTCTTGTGGAATGATGGGAGATAAAAGGGACAAGTTATCGGCCGATGGAAAGATAGTCAAATCCCTGTTGTTTCATCTCTTCGGGAAGGTATAGATTACGACCATCAACAACAACAGGTTGTTTCATCACTGACTTCAGACGTCCCCAATCAGGCATGCGGAACTGCATCCATTCCGTTAGCACCAAGATGGCATCGGCACCGCTTGTTGCATCATAGATGTTTTCGGCATAATAAACCACATCGCCCATTCTGCGGCGGCATTCATTCATCGCTTGTGGGTCAAATACACGTACAGAGCAACCGGCCTCCAGCAGTTTGCGGATGACGACGAGCGAAGTAGCTTCACGCATATCGTCGGTTTCGGCTTTAAACGAAAGCCCCCAAATGGCAATGGTGCGCCCGGAGAGTTGATGAGAGAAGTAATGAGATAATTTCTCATATACTACCGTTTTTTGGTCTTGGTTAACGGCTTCAACAGCGCGGAGCACCCGCATGTCATATCCGTTTTCTTCGGCAGTATGGATAAGAGCCTTTACATCCTTTGGGAAGCAGGAACCGCCATAACCGCAGCCTGGATAAAGAAACTTGGCCCCAATGCGCGAATCAGCACCAATCCCTTTGCGAACCATATTGACATCGGCTCCAACACGTTCACAAAGATTGGCTATGTCGTTCATGAAACTGATACGCGTGGCAAGCATGCTGTTAGCTGCATACTTGATCATTTCGGCAGAACGAATATCAGTAAAGATAACCCGGAAATTGTTCAGCAGGAAAGGATGATAAAGACGTGTCATCAATTCCTTGGAACGTTCGCTGTCAACACCTACAACCACGCGATCGGGACTCATGAAGTCTTTTACTGCGGTTCCTTCTTTTAAAAATTCCGGATTGCTGGCCACGTCAAAGGGAATAGTTACTCCACGTAGCTTTTGCTCCTCAAGGATGGCCTCTCTGACTTTATCGGCCGTGCCAACGGGTACCGTGCTCTTGGTAACTACTACTAAGTAATGTGTCATGTTGCGCCCCACTTCGCGTGCAACTTGTAATACGTAGCTCAGGTCGGCGCTGCCGTCTTCATCCGGCGGGGTGCCAACAGCTGAAAAAACCAGTTCAACATTGTTCAAGCAGTCAGTCAGCGAAGTGGTGAAATGAAGGCGGCCGGCTTTGAGATTGTTGTGAACCAGATGCTCGAGTTCACGCTCATAGATGGGGATGATTCCTTGGCGAAGGCGTTCTATCTTTTCTGTATCAACGTCAACGCACGTAACTTGATTGCCCATTTGGGCAAAACATGTACCCGAGACCAAACCTACATAACCGGTTCCAACAATGGCAATATTCATATCCAATCAATTTTTAAACGCTAAACGTCAGGTGTTGTTAAAGTTCAAAGAGAAGTTGCTTTAAAAAGGAAAGTCACCCAACAAACTGTCAGGTGACCTTCAGTATACGTTAATACTACATGAACAACCTATTAGTTGGCTTCCGGAGCGGCGGCTGCAGGCTCAGCAGTATTACCTTCGGCTGCAGGTTCAGTCGTAGTGGTCATTGTTGCTGCAGGTTGTTGTGTCGCTGTGGGAGAAGCTGCAGGAACGGCAGGCAGTGCATTCTGCTTTAAGATAACCGATGAATCCTTGGTCATAGTAGGCACTGCATATGCGCAAGCAACGCTCAGCACAACCATTGCAATAGCCAAGCCCCATGTGGTCTTTTCTATCACGTCTGTGGTCTTGCGAACACCCATAATCTGGTTGGACGAAGAAAAGCCGGAAGCCAAACCTCCACCTTTAGACTCTTGAATCAATACAATTAATGTCATCAGAATCGAGGCAATGGCAATCAAAATAATTAATACGTTATACATTATATTACGAGTTATTTTTGTTAATCAATATAAGTTTCTCTAAGAATCTAATTTGGTCTGCAAAGTAACTATTTTTTTTTGGATTATTTGTGCTAAGAGCCTTGATAATTTCCAATGCACGCTCATATTTATGCTGTTTGATATAAATATGGGCCAATGTTTCTGTGTAGAACTCTTCCTTTTGAGGTTCTTCATTGCTGGGCGTCTGCAATTCCTCGTCTGACTTTTCTGAAAGAATGATGCGAGTTTTTCGAGGAGTTGTATTTGTTTGTACCTCGTCTTCGTCATCGGTAACAGGCAATTCAAACGGAGCTTTTTCTTCTTCTGCGTCCATTTGGATCAGATAGGAAGCATAATCTTGGGCCGCTTCGTTAGGGGAAATTTTGCGTGAAGTTTTTTCAGAAGGCAATTTATCTAAATATAAATCGATCAACGACTGAGTCCGGTCGTCATCACGCATGTTGAGGCTCTCTTCTATGGTTTGAGGCTCAATTTCGTAGTGCGCACCTTCAATAAGATGGAAGAGTACACTTCGATCGGCCAGCAAGGGAGCTGATCGGCGCAATTCTTCATTGAATTGTGGATCGTGGATAAGGTAGAGATTCTCTAACAAGAGCAACCGTAAGGACTGATAATAGGGATAGCGCAACAATTGCTTGCGAAGCATTTCTACCGTTGTTTGATTCAGCAAATTAGGATCGCGAATTAGATTGATGGGCCTTATTTCTATAGTATCCATAGACTCTACTTTATTATACTGTTACCAATTAGCTACGGTGGCATTAAAAATTTGTTCAGTGATATCCTTAATCATCTGTGTTACTAACTCTTCTTGTACGGCTGCTAACTGACTGGATGAATCGTAGTCGGCTGTTGCAGAGAATTTCCTTTCAAAATCATCTGTATGTTTTTTATTATTCGTAAACCGCACGTTAACCGTAATCTTTAACTGTACTTGTGAGGAGAATCCGTTGGCTGATACTCCCTTATTGAATTGACTGTATTCAGTGATTTCTCCTGATAACTGCAAGTCGCCGTTACGTTTTACTTGGCGTAATTTGGTTTGACGCATATAGATGTCTTGCAATTCATTGTTGAAGAGTGCGTGCATGGGCGCCCAAACGTAGGCTGAACGCAGAGGAAAGTCGCTGAATTGGATGGTCTTTACTTCATTGTAGTTGATGGAAGCTCCGTTGAACTTATAAGATACAGAACATCCTGCAATGACGCACATTAGCGTGATTGCAATAATAGAATGCCAAAAGGTTTGATGTTTAATGAAGCCCATAGTCTTTTATCTTACGTGATAAAGTTCGCTCTGAAATTCCCAATTCTCGTGCAGCTTCTTTGCGTTTACCTTGATGATGCTCCAATGCTTTTAAAATGGTTTGACGTTCAATATCGTCAATTGGTACGACATCATCTACATCTTCAACATATTCGTCTTCGCCTTCTTTTCTTAAATTGTCCAATACCGGGGTATAGTTGCTGAAGGAACTCGGTTCTTCGTTATTGTGGTATTGTTTCTGTTCGTGAACCAATCGTTTGAGTTCTGTGACATCGCGGCGTAAGTCAAAAAGTATCTGATAGAGGATGTCCCGCTCATTCTCGAAACTGTGAGCTGATTCTTTTGATTTTACAGTTACTAATTGAGTGCTTTTGTTTTCTGTTGGCAGATAGGTCTCAAGTATTTCAGGCGTTATTTCGCGTGATTCAGAAGTTACCGACATGTTTTCAGTGATGTTTTTAAGTTGGCGAACGTTGCCCGGCCAACTATAAGTCATCAGTCGTTGCTTGGCAGCCTCAGTCAGTTGTATGGGTGGCATTTTGTACTTTTCTTTCATCATCAGCGCGAATTTGCGGAAAAGCAAAACAATGTCTTCGCCTCGCTCACGCAATGGGGGTATGGTGATAGGAATTGTGTTCAGTCTGTAGTAAAGATCTTCTCTGAAACGTCCTTCTTGAACAGCTTTTGGGACGTCCTGATTAGTTGCAGCAACTATGCGTACATCTGTTTTTCTGATTTCGCTGGATCCCACTCGAATGTATTCACCGGTTTCAAGTACGCGAAGCAAGCGTGCTTGGGTGGGCAAGGGAAGTTCTCCTACTTCGTCTAAAAAGAGTGTACCTCCGTTGGAGGCGCCAAAATAGCCTTCACGTGCTTCAACAGCGCCGGTGAAGGCTCCCTTTTCATGACCGAATAATTCTGAGTCAATAGTTCCTTCAGGGATGCTACCGCAGTTAACAGCAAAATATCTTTTGCCTTTGCGCAGACTGTAATCATGAATTACGCGTGGAAAGATTTCTTTACCAACACCATTTTCACCGGTAATGAGCACCGAAAGGTCGGTTTTCGCCACCTGAAGTGCCACATCAAGGGCGCGATTCAGGCCTTCGCAATTACCGACTATCTCATATCGCTGTTTGATTCCTCTTAAGATGGTTTCGTCCATGTCCATCAATTTTTAGCAAAAGTACAAACTTTCTGTCAGAAAGCTGTCCCCATTATCTTGATTTTAGGTATTATCTACTTTTGTCTACTTCTCTAAAGTCTTAGAAGGTCATGCGGAACATAAATCGGAATCCCCATTCTTTGGCGCTGGGCAAACTAAGGTAATTCATTCGACGAACCATCTGTACGTGTACTACTTTGAAGATATTATGTATACCGAATATCAATTCATAGTAAGGCTTGTTTGGGTCCATCACATGAGAGGAATAGTTGAATACTCCGTTAGCGTCAAAATGTCCGGGGAAATATAGTAAACGTGAATCATCTGGATTTTTGAAGGGATTGTTTTTATCTGTAAGTGTTCCCCACAACATGTTAATTCCGATATATTCGCGCCATTTCAATTTCTTGAGCAAAGGTATTCGGTTAAAGATTTTGCCGTTTAAGTCCCATGAAGCCATCAACGAGGCATAGCGGTCGTTGAGAAACTCCATATTATTAATCATGCTAAAGGTTTCATCCTCGATGATATATGACAAGTCTGCTGCTGGCATGATCAAAAGTGGGAAAGGTACCTGATTCCACTGTATACCTCCTTTTAAATGTATGTCAAACTTACCTGCTGTAGGTATCCAAATACGTTGGTAGATGTGTCCTTCTGTGAAGTTGAAGGTATAATCTCCGCCTAAAACGTTATTAAGGCCCACAGTATGGTAAAGAGACATAATGGGCGAGTCACGATTAACGGTGATGCGCCGTTGTTTGGTATTAATATATTTGGCTTTGGGTTGGAAGTGAAGTCCCATGGTGAGTGAGGTAGTGTTGAGGTAACGTTGATACTGCGACGGGTCTTGTGAAGGAGTCCCGTTACCATCAAGTTTTTGGTAGAAAAGTTTACCGCACGCTTCATCACGCTCTCTGATTAATTCCGATTCAAATGACAAACCGAAATGCCACTCTTTCTGATATTTCAACTTCAGTCGGTTGAAGTAAGTCATTTGGTCTACCTTGGTAAATTTAAATGAGGTAAACACATTGTCTTTATCAGTAGGCATGAATTTATCGGATGGCGACATCACATCACTTTGATACGAAAGTGTTAGATTGTGCATCGGATATTCTCGTGGCAGATAAGCTTTCTCGTTGAATGAATAGGTTAATTCTCCCAGCCCTTTCCAACGGTGATCGCGGAAACCATAGGCAAAATATCCTTTCCCAAAGATGTGCTTGTTAAGGTTGGCCGTGGTTTGTGCGCTAAAGCGGAGGCGGAGTCCGTCAATGAAATTTTGCGAAATCATGGTGTTTACAGGACCGATATCCACCTTGCTTGGTTTCTCAGGAGTGGTTGTTGTTTCTACAAAGTTTTCGATGAAGGCCTTTGCAATGAACAAGAATACCTTGAAATTCTTCATGCTTTCCATGTTCTTGATAAGTCCTCCCATATCGTCTTCACTCTTTGTAAGGGCTACAGGGCGGTGGTTATTCCAGAAAGCTTGGTCGCGCATTTCAGCGTTGGGGTCGGTCATTTGTGGCCCAATAAATTTGAACTCTTTCTTGGGAATATCTTCCAAACTATACTCCGAATAATATGTACCGCGTTGTACTTGGAACTTACTCAAGAACTTGGCCAGTTTCATTTGGACGGTCATTTTGTCACTTGATAGAACTTGCTCACCTGAGGGCAGGGTGATAAACTCTTGATCAATATTCAAATGTTCAACGAAGTTGACGTCAGACCGTCGGGGAATTTCCAAACTGGCGCGTCTTACTCGATAAGTTCCGTCATCCGTAATGTAAAGACTTCCCATGAAACCAAAATCTTGAGGATTGGCGGGAGTTAGTGTTACTTCAATACAACGGTCATCACCAATCATTAAGGTATCGGCAATGAAATATCTGTAAAAATTGAGGGCTAAATGGTCTGAGATAGGACTGATAAACGGATATTGTAATAATCGTATATTGTCCTTGTATAAATCTACATCGGTGAAGCAGTCTTCTAATAGTGTATTTAGTATGTCACCGGTATTTAGCAGCTGATTGACACCTTCTTCACGTTTTCCGGTGATGATATCTTTTTCTGATTCGGGATTTTTCCGGTAAATGTGTTTGGTCATTGTTTCTGTTACAGAAACGGGAAGTATCAGTTTTCCTGTTTCAGGACATGTTTCCACGTGATTCTTCAAGAAGGGCATATTCTTGAAGTTGGCATCGCTATATACTTTTTCCGTGAATTCGTTTACGGAGAAAGTAAGTTTCTGATATTTATTGTAGCTGAAATATTCGTGAACGTGTAGGTCACTGTTCTTTTTTGCTGCAATAACCTTCCGCATGAGTTCTACAGCCGGGTTATCTTTTTTGCTGTATCTTTGTTTTTTTACTTTTACTTTGGCTTCACCTAATATTTTTTCTATCTCTTTGAGTTGGATTTCAAGTACTTTTGTGTCGGCTCCAACTTTGATGCTTTGTTTGCCATATCCGATCACTGAAAAATCAAGTATAGCATCTTTAATACGAACAATAGAAAACTTTCCCTCGTAGTCAGTAGTAGTTCCGGTAGCTTTTCCTTGATAATGTACCGTTGCATAGGGGATAGGCAATCCATTTTTTGCATCTTTAACTACACCCGTGATTCTGCTGTCTTCTTGTGCAAAAATTGGGAGGGTAACCCAATAGAGAATAAAAAGCAACACAAGGCGAATGGATGCTTTGTGTCGTTTGGTAGTATAAGGAATAATAAATGAAAACTGCTGCAGTGAAAGAATGCGCATAGATTTCTTTTGATTATATTTGATTATTTTGTCGAATCAGGTTGTCTAATAAAACAAAACCATGTTTGCGCCGGAGCGCAAACAGGTTCGTTGATGTGATCTTCCATGCTGTTCACTCTTTATTATTTATCTCGAAACAGCAGTAGTTATTATTGATTAGTCGATTTCCTCGTCAGCTTCATATCCGCCCATCTCGCGAATAGCATTTTTCAGCATTGTGTATTGCTGATAGAGGTTGTTGACAGCCTCTTCTCCTTGAGTATAGTCGTGCATAGGACTCTTCAAGAAGAAGCTCAAGAAGCGTTGTATACCATAGCGTCCTGCACGGGCTGCCAAGTCCGAGAGAAGGGTGAGGTCAAGCAATAACGGCGCTGCTAAGATAGAATCACGACAAAGGAAGTTGATCTTTATCTGCATGGGGTAACCCATCCATCCGAAAATATCAATGTTGTCCCATCCTTCTTTGTTGTCATTGCGAGGTGGATAATAATTGATTCTTACCTTATGATAATAGTCTGTATAGAGATCCGGCTGTTCCTCTGCTTTCAGAATTGTTTCGAGTGTTGACAACTTGCTGACTTCCTTGGTTCTGAAGTTGTCCGGCTCATCTAATACTAATCCGTCACGATTGCCTAAAATATTTGTTGAGAACCATCCGCTAAGACCCAAACAGCGTGTTCCTATAATCGGCGCAAAACCACTCTTTACTAAAGTTTGTCCGGTTTTGAAATCTTTTCCCGAGATAGGCATTTTTGTTTTTTCTGCTAATTCCCACATGGCGGGGATGTCAACCGTGGTGTTGGGAGCACCCATGATAAATGGAGCGCTTTCCATCAATGAAGCATACGCATAGCACATAGAAGGAGCAATATGTTCACGGTCGTCTGCTTTCATTGCTTCTTCCAACGCAGCAAGTGTGCCATGAACTTTTTCATCAACAGGAACGTAAATCTCAGTTGATGCAGCCCAAATTACTACCACACGGTCACAATTGTTTTCTTGCTTGAAGTTGCGGATATCGGCTCGTAATGCTTCTACCATATCCCAACGTGTCTTGCAATCTTTCACATTTTCTCCGTCCAGACGCTTTGCGTAATTCTTATCGAATGCAGCCTTTAATGGTACAATCTTTTCCAACTCGTCACGAACAGGATTAATATCTTTTTCACTCAGTACTTCTGCATACATAGCAGCCTGGTAGGCATTTTGCGGATATACGTCCCAGCAACCGAAGACAATATCTTCTAATTTTGCCAATGGCACAATGTCTGAATAGTGAAGGTATTTCTTGTCTGCGCCTTTACCAACGCGAATTTTATCGTATTGTGTCATTGAGCCAACAGGTTTTGCCAGCCCTTTTCGTACCATTAAAACTCCAGTCATAAAGGTTGTGGCTACAGCACCGCATCCTACGACCATTATACCTAATTTGCCATTTGCCGGTACAATTCCATTATTTTTCATGATTATTTTGTTTGATAATTATGTATACAATTTGTAATGATTGGTTGATTCGTTCTACTTATTTCAATTTTGGCGCAAATATAGCAATTTATTATTATTGTCTTGTCAAGGATTATTCATATTTACGCCTTTTAAACTGATATTCAATTTGCGATTAATGAAAAAGAAGTGTTTTTAACTATTAAAAGTGTCTTTTTGACTATATTGGGTTTCCTCTTCTACAGAATGGATGTTAATGAGTCAATTTCAGTGATAATAATAGTAGGAATTGCTTCATCATGTTCTGACTTTGTCCACTCTTCTCCTTTTAACCAAATTGTTTGGCAACCAATACTGCTGGCGGCCATGATATCTTTATCATAAGAGTCTCCGACAACGGCAACTTGATTTGCTGCCATATTTAGTTGCTCGATGCCCATTTGGTAAATGGAAGGATTGGGTTTGCGTACTCCTACAACAGCTGATTCAACTATTGAGAGGAAATATTTACGAATATCAAAATCTTCTAATACGCTATTCATGTTTCCATAAAAGTTGGTAACCATTACCAAAGGGTATTTCCCCGATAGCTCTTTAAGAAGTTTCCGGGTGTTTCTTTCCATTTCATGGCATACATAGAGATAGCACCAATCAGCAATTTCTTGTTCTGCATCTTTGCGTCTGTGTGCATCTTGCTCGGTTAATACGTTATTTGCTATCAAGTAGTCAAATTCTTCTCGCAATTTCTTTAGTAGCAAGGTATGGAAGTTGTCGTTAGGCTGAATGATGGGATTTTTTGCCAAAGAGCGTTCTCCATAAACGTATGCGTCACGGAATACCGATTCATTGATGTCTATTAAAGCGTGTTGGTAGCCTTCCCACAAGACATTGGCCCAATGCCGGCCGTTTGTATCAAGTGTGCCGCCATAGTCAAAGATGATTCCGTCAATGTTCAGTTGTTGATAGGTCTTCATTTATTTTTAATATTTCCAAATTTCATCAAGATCACTCCTATTGCAATCCAAATCAATTCTCTCACTCTGGTAATAAGACTTGTGTAAACACCAAAGGCCCCCGATAATGATAGTCCACTTACG
The DNA here is from genome assembly GCA_945827465.1 of uncultured Prevotellaceae bacterium. Lineage (GTDB taxonomy): Bacteria > Bacteroidota > Bacteroidia > Bacteroidales > Bacteroidaceae > UBA6382. The sequence goes on along the minus strand of CALZOH010000042.1, from coordinate 5,752 downwards.
GCCAAGGCAAATCCTCCCTCACGAGCGCCCAATTGCATGGGTGAGAAAAAGAATAAGTTTGCAAACAGGGACGTGAATGACATGATCAATACGCAATCAATGAAATTGACTTCGGGTGTTAGAATTTTCAGAATGAAAAATATTTCTACGCTGGTGAGTACCCTTGCGATATATTCAAACATAAATGACAGGTAGAATGTTTTTCGACGCTGTTGATGAAGTTCTGCAATTTGGGCATCAATCTTTTCTAATGATTCTTTCTTACTTTCAAAAAAACGCTGTGCCCAATGCTTTACCCCTGGGATTCGGCCCAGGATTCGGAAGGTTTTAACGACCATACCGTTTCGATAACCTTTCATGAAAAAGTAGATGGCTAAAAGGCAGAATGTTCCTACTAATGCCAGCATGATTCCTAAGGCAAAGGTGGTGCGGTAGAGGGCTATATATATAATGATAGTTGATAACCAAAAGCAAATATGCGAAAAGATATGCATCATTACATATAATATAACGCAGGAGGTGGCGCGAGGTGCACCCATTACAGGTGATAGCTCCATGATTCTGTAAGGTTCACCTCCCATCAAGCCGAATGGTGTAGCATAATTGAGCGCGAAACTTGAGATGGTAAGTTTATAGATCCTCCAAAAGTTTACAGGTGAACGACGGCTGCCACTTTTAATTAAGGCAAACCATGAAAGGGCATTGAATAAATAGATGATAATCCAGATACCAATTACTCCGAAAAACCAATAGCCGGCACGCCTGATTTGATGCCAAAGTTCTTGGTAATCCATATCAAAAGTGAGTAGCATTACCAGCACGGCTGCGATACCCAGTAGGCAGAAGATGTTTCGGTAGAGTGGTTTCATGATTTCTAATATGCTCCTGCTTTTAGTTGTTGTAAAAAGTGTTTGCACATGTTTTCATGGCGATATTGCATAAACAAAGAGAGCGAAGAAAACACAATAATCTCTATGGTGGGATACAGCCACGGCTCATCAATCAAACAAGCTACGTAGAGTGTAATTGCCCGGCAATTAAAGGTCAGAATATTTGCATATTTCATGAGAGGGCGGCTTTTGCTCCTAAAGTCGTCACAAAATTTCTTGCTTACACGTCCGTTTCTGGATGTCTTGATTTCATTCATTAGTAGTTGGAAATTTGGTGTCAGTTTTTCTTGGGCACGTGTATAACGCACATAATTTTTCAAGAAAATTCGCCACCAAAAATTACCTTTCTTAGGGGTCATGTCCAGTATTTGCTGCTGTTGTGATGAATTATCCAATTCATTTGATACACCCTTCATAAAGTATAGATGGATATTGCGGTAATAATCGGCCAATTGGCATTGGCGAGCATGGCACACAATTCCTGAAAAGGTGCAAAGAACGAAAATCCAAATAGACCATTCTACGTGTGTGAACGGAATGAATTCATTCAATAATCTGAAACTGATGCTGAAATAGATGACCAAAAACCATAGATCGCCGGCAAAACCGTCAAGCATGCGTCCCCAATGAGTCTTTTTCCCTGTCATACGTGCCAATTGTCCGTCGCAACTGTCATAAAAGTTGGCCCACATCAATAGTAAAACGCCGGCAACGTTATGCCATAGATCTTTATAATAGAACATAACACCGGCAGCTACGCCCAAAATAATAGAAAATATGGTCACGACATTGGGGTGTACGTCAAAATGATTGAAAAAGCGTGCCCAAAGATATCCTATCGGACGAGTAAAGTACATATCCAACCACTCTTCAGTGTCTTGTGATTTGTACGTTGATTGAATGTCTTCCTTTTTAATGATCATTTAGAAAGATGATTAGTGATATATTGAGTGATGGCCTTAGCGGCCTCGTTAATGCAGCGTGAGAAACTAGGCCAATCGTTAAAATCAATGATTCTATATTGTCCTGAAGCATCCACAATGCAGTCACCTCCGTATATAGGAGTCTGTGAACAATTAGCGATGTGGTCAACCGTTTTCTTTAGGGCTGTAACGTCAAAAGGATATTGCGAGGCAGGACCGTTAATCGCTTCTAACCCGAATTTACTATGAGTGCCATCGAGGGTGGGATAGAACCAATAGAAAAAGTCAGTATCGGCTACTCCGTAAAATTTTACTACGTCTCCTTCCAAATGTTGGTTATATACCATTTGTTTGATGCCTCTTCTACTGAAATCTTTGACGACTTCCGAAAATTCTTCTTCATTACGGACGTAGCTGACATCTTCTTTTTGTTTAGCACATGAATCCCCTCGTTTGAGCCAAGCAGGATAAGCCAGCCCCTTGGGTGTTTCCTTGAGGAGTGATGAAACTTCCCAAGTGTAGCTTTTGGGAGTTGGAATCTGATGTTCTTCCATGAGTGCCGTGATCACCGGACGTGAACAGTTTTTGACACCTTGTGCATGGTTGACAACTGTCTTACCCCTGTTTTCTAATTTCTGAAGGTAGTTAAGTGTATGTTCGTTGCGAGCCATTGAAAAGTAGGCATCAGCGTTCGGACATGCTGTTAAAAATTCTTCTTCGTCTAATAAGTCAACGTGATGGTTGTCGGCTTCCAAATCTTGGGCCACAGCCAACATAATGGCGAGGTCGTTTGAGTTGGGCGAATATTCGGTGTTACGCTTAATACCTATAATTCGGCTCATATTTTTCCGGTTAAAAATTTTTCTGCTTTCTGTATATCGTCTGCGTGGTCCACATCAAGTATCTTTCCAAAGCGATAGGCTTGTAGCTCCAATCCGTCTTTTACCAATTGTCGTTGGAAGTTACGCATTCGGCTCAGTCCGGCTTCCATGCAGTCTTCGAGCGTTTGAATGGCTTTGGGTTTCAAGCAATAGATACCTCCTGAAATATAATGACAATCGTTGGGTGTGTCAAAAAATCCTGTGATGTGCATGTTTTGATCGGTGCCAACATATAGTGGCTTCTCGTCATCAATATAATCTGTTACAGCCATCATGCCATCTTTGTCCGAAGCTTTAAAGGCAGAGATATAGGCGGCAAAGTCTGTTTCATCGAATATGGTATCTACTGTGGTGAGACAAAAAGGTTCATCTTTCAGGAAACGGCTTAATTCGTAGAAACTGTGCATCGAGCTTGGCGTAGCTTTTACGGTGATATTTAATGGGCATGCAGTTTGTTGGCGAGCAACTTCAGCCTGACGCATGTGACTCACCACTTCCGGCATATTCTCATTTACGATCACCACAATTTCTGAGGCACCTTGTGAGGTGAAAATCCGTATCAATCGGTCAATCATGAATTCACCGGCCACCTTTACCAAGGGCTTGTGCGCTTTTACTCCTTCTTGTGCCAGTCGTGACCCTTCACCTGCTGCAATGATAGCAAACTTCATGCTGTTATTGGATGTCGTTTTGTGTTGTGCGTTGGGTGTAGGCCTTGCTGTCGCGTTCGGGAGAGATAATTTTTAGCGGATTAATCTCTGCTTCTTGCTGATGTAGACGGTTTCTCCAAATATCAATGGCTGTATAGATGGCCTGCCTGAACGAATTTTCGTCTGCTTCTCCTTTTCCCGCAATGTCGAAAGCTGTTCCGTGGTCGGGTGATGTGCGGATGATGGGCAGTCCGGCCGTAAAGTTTACGCCGTCTTCCATCGAGAGCGCTTTAAAAGGTGCCAAACCCTGATCGTGATACATGGCCAACACACCGTCAAAGTGGTGATATTGTCCTGCTCCAAAGAATCCGTCGGCCGAGTAGGGACCAAAACATTGTATCCCTTGTTCACGCATAGCGTTGATGGCTGGTTTTACCGTGCTGTCTTCTTCTGTACCAAGTAGTCCGCCGTCGCCGTTGTGTGGATTCAATGAGAGTACGGCGATGCGTGGTATGGAAATGGTGAAGTCTCGTTTCAGACAATCGTTGAATATTTGTATTTTGCGTTCAATCTTGTCTTGCGTGATGGCATTTGGAATATCTTTCAGGGGTAAGTGTGTGGTAACGAGGGCTACCTTCATTACACCATTCATCAGAATCATCAGGGCTTCTTGTCCGTCACCTACTTCATGTTCCAGATAATCGGTGTGGCCAATAAAGTTAAACTCGTCGCTAAAAATATTCTTTTTGTCTATGGGACAAGTTACCAATACATCAATTAGATGATTGCGGTAGTCGGCAATTGCTTGTTGGAGGGAAAGCATGGCGTCGCGCCCGCTCTCTTCCGTAGGAACTCCAGGTTCTACTTTCGCTTCGTTGTTAGTACAACTGATGAGGTTCAGTCTTCCTCCTTCAGCCTCTGTAGCAGAATTGATCAATGTGAAGGGAGTATCTACCATTAATGTTTTGCGATAAAAGTTGGCCACTTTGGGAGCTCCATATACGATAGGTACGCATAGTTCACTGAGAGCGGGGTTTGAAAAAGCTTTTAGGATCAGTTCGTATCCTATAGCGTTGGTATCGCCGGGCGTGATGCCTATTCTGATATTCTCGTTTTCCATTTGTAGTCTCGGGAATTATGATGGTTGTTGGTTGTTCTTTTGTTGGTGGGCCGTGTTCAGCAGTCCGCAGGCTGCCTCAATGTCTTGTCCTCGTGAAGCGCGTAAGGTAGCAAATAAGCCGTGGTGAGTTAGGTAATCGCGGAAGGCCTTCATTTTGGCCTCATCTACTCCTTGCAGTGCTGCACCGGGTATGGTGTGATAGGGAATGAGATTAACACGGCAGTCTAATTCTTTGAGCATTCTTATCAATGCTTTGGCATGCTTTTCCCCATCGTTGATGTTTTTAAACAGAATATATTCAAATGAGAGGCGGCGCTGATGATTTCCTGCTCGGGCTTCTCCCGGACGCAGGTTGCGACAAAAGTCATATTCTTTGAGTTGGTCAATCAGGCGCTGAATAGGATATGCCTTTTCTGCAGGCATCCACTCAGCACGTAGTTCCGGCAACGGGAAGTGCAGACTGATGGCCAAGTTGCATTCGCTTTCCACCAAAAATCGTTTTAGCCCCGGCACCAAACCCACCGTTGATACCGTGATGCGTTTCGGACTCCATGCCAGTCCGTAGGATGCTGTCATCAGTTCGCATACGCGCAGCACTTGTTCTGTATTATCAAAAGGTTCTCCTTGTCCCATCATCACAATGTTCGTGAGATGTTCAAAGTGAGGAATGCTGTAAATTTGGTTGATGATCTCTGCCGCTGTCAACTGTCCTTCAAAACCTTGTTTGCCTGTCATGCAGAACTTGCACCCCATTTTGCATCCCACTTGTGATGAAATACATAACGTGGCACGATCTGCAGTGGGAATGTAGACGGTTTCTACTGTCCCTTTTGCCGTGGGAAATAAGTATTTTTCTGTTCCGTCGGCCGATTCAACCTTTTTCAGATAGCTTGCACGGCCTAACACATAGTGCTCGCTTAGTTTTCGGCGAGCTTCTTTTGAGAGATTGGTCATCTCATCAATGCTGTAAATCTGCTTACGGTATAACCAGTCAACTATTTGTTTGGCGGTAAACTTCGGTAGCCCCAACTCTACGGTCATTTGTTGGATTTCGGCCAAGTTCATGCCCGATAGGACTTTCTTTTCCATTATTTCTGTATGATTTGGGTGCAAAGTTACAATTTTTAGAAGAATTACTCACAAAAAATGTCTGTCATCCGTGTATAATGTCCGTGTGTTGAGTTGTTTTGTGGCCGTTATCTTTATTGAAGCGGACAAAAGTAAATCTTTCCTCACGGCTCTTTCATTTAAGATACAATCGAGGGAATAGTGTCCCTTACCCGATTCG
>CALZOH010000041.1 GCA_945827465.1 uncultured Prevotellaceae bacterium | reverse complement strand
ATGTTCGCCCACGTGAGGGCGTATGCGATACGCCCCTACACTTGTTCGTTTGAAATGGATGATTGTGGGATAGATATTACATCTTGTTTATGGGTGATATAGGTGTTTTTCCTGTGATTTAATAGTAAATATGTTGGGGCGTATCGCATACGCCCTCCATGTGAGCGATAATGAATGTCTGCAGCGAGCATGCCGAATATTTGTTTGTTCGTTTGCATGGGCATGATGAGGGTGATTGTCTCGTTTGAGGGACATGTTCGCTCACGTGAGGGCGTATGCGATACGCCCCTACAGGTTCTTTGTTGAAATTAATAACAGCCCCTTTCTTTCTTTTCTTACGAGGACTGGAAGAATCGAGGCTGTTTATTTGAGAATAGAAAGACTGATCGGAGAATAGTTTCCTCTAAAACTCTTTGTCAAGCATTTTGCGGTAAATGCGGATATATTCCTGCGTATAAATATCGTAATTGAATTGCAGGGAATGCTCATAAGCCTTGTCGGCAGCACGGCTGTTGAACTTATCAAGACCTTCTTGCACCACTTCGGCCATTGTGTCGGGGTCAAAATCTGACCAATATTGTGCATAGATGTTGCACACTTCCGGAAGACTGGTCAAATATGACGAGAAGACGGGTACTTTGAAGCGCATGGCTTCCAATACCGGGATGCCGAAACCTTCGAGTCGCGACGGAAAGAGGAATCCCTTGCAATTTTGATAGAGCCATACCTTCTCATTGTCGTTAATCTTACCCAGGAGGATGATTTGGTTTTCCTGACCTCCTGCCTCAATCAGTTGACGCAGTGTGTTGGCATAGTCAAAATGGTCGTCACCGGCAATGTACAGCTTCGTATCCGGGAAGTGCTTCATCATGGGTACGAGACTTTGGAAGTTCTTCTTGGCCCGTATTTGTCCGATAGAGAAGAAGAAGGGTTGTTGAGCGTCCTTGATGCCTTTGGGCTGTTGGGGTTGGATGTTCTCCAAATCAGAGATACCGTTGTAGATGACCGGTCCCATGTTTCTGTCCGATTGCATCAGCTTGGCCAGCTCGTGGCGTACATAGCGCGAGATGCAAATGATTTGATGAGAATTCTTGACGCGATGACGTATTTGCAAAATATGGCGCAAGCGATGCAGGCCACTCTTTTCGTAAAGAAAATTGAGGTCGTGCACGGTCAGTAACTGCTTGATGCCGGATTTGCACAAGCGGAAGTTGTATTGTTGGTCTGTTGCGTGCCAAAGATCAATCTTTCCGGTGAAGATTTTATCAGCTTTTTTCTTGTTCTCACGGGCTATATAGTCGATGTGATCTCCAAACATACCAACACGATCCTTTGGCAGAATAAAGATAAAGTGTAAATCATCGGCTTTTGCCTCGGCCAAACGCGGGGCAAAGTTGCGTGCTATCTCACCAAAGCCGCAAAAGTCATCGTAATGAGAGAAGTCAACAACAATGTTATATTTCATGGTCGAAAAATAAAGTTTCTATCCTTAAAATAGGCTGATAAAGATGTGAATAATCCGCAACGAGCCAGTGCCTTCTTCTATTTTTGTCATGAAATAGAGTGTGGCATGGTTGTCATACTTAGTTGGATGCAAAATTACAACATTTTTTGAATTATATTTACTTATTCAATCAAAAATCATTAAGTTTGCAGGAGTTAAAACCCGATGTTCCCATCATCGGAGAGTATATTTCTTAACATACAGACATGATCCATACGATATTAGTGATACGTTTCCGCCGGGTGGGCGATTCGGTGCTTTCTATGGCCCTTTGTCATAGCCTGAAACTGAGTTTCCCGAATGCGGCAGTACATTTTGTCATCAACAAAGGGATTGCCCCGCTCTACAAAGATCATCCTGACATAGACAAACTCATTACGTTTAATGAACGAGAGTGCAAAGGCCTGACATATATTAAAAAGGTACGTGAGGTCATGAGGTCTGTTCATTACGATGTGATTATCGATATGCGCTCCACGCCCAAGACGCTGCTCTTCTCGCTTTTCTCATTGTCGTCAACCTATCGCATTGGGCGCAAGAAGTGGTATAATGTGGTTCATACACATCGCATCGCCACGCAGGATGGCTTGGACAGGGTGCAGTCGAACCTGCAACTCATGGAGCCCCTTCGAGCCGAAGGTAGTTTAGTGATGAGTGAGCGCTTCCCTCTTTATATCACACCTCAGGAAGCCAAGGATTACCGGGCATATCTGGAGAAACAAGGTATCGATGTCCGAAAACCCGTAGTATTGGTGGCTGTGGCCACGCGTTTAGAGCATAAAGCCTGGCCGCGTGAAAGGATGACGGAGATCTTACGGCGTATGCTCAGCCATTTCGACCTTCAATTGGTGTTTAATTATGCCGGTGATGCTGAAAAAGCGGTTGCAACAGCCTACTTTGAAGCCTTGGGTCGCGACAAGCGCATCTTCCTGAACATCGAAGCCAAGAACCTGCGCGAACTTTGTGCGCTCTGTCAGGCCAGTCAGTTCTTCTTCGGCAATGAAGGGGGACCGCGTCATATCAGTCAGGCTTTTGAAGTTCCTTCATTGGCCATATACCCTCCCGATATAGAAAAGGATTTCTGGTTGCCCGGTCACGACGAATGTTTTCAGGGAGTATCGCCCGACGACCGTATGCCACTGTCCCGGCAGAAGGGCATGACTTATCAAGAGCGAATGCTGCTGATTACGGTGGAGGATGTGTGGCAACAACTGGAGCCCATGCTGCGCCGCTATGTGGTTGAAATGCCGAATGAAAATACCAACGAACCCAAGTGATGAGAAGTGATGAAGTGAAAGTATCGGTGTTATGCCCCACCTATAACCATGCGCCCTATATACGCGCATGCCTGGAAGGTGTGTTGAAGCAGGAAACCGACTTCAAATATGAGATATTGGTGCACGACGACTATTCTACTGACGGAACAGCCGATGTGGTGCAGGAATATGCAGATCGTTATCCCGAACGCATACGCTTTATTCGTCAAACGGAGAATCAATATTCCCGAGGAGTAGATATTGTGCGCGACGTGTTATTGCCTCAGTCGCGCGGAGAGTACATTGCGATATGCGAGGGAGATGACTATTGGACCCATCCGAAGAAACTGCAGATGCAAGTACCCATGCTTGACGCCGACGCAACGGTGGGCATGGTGTACACCTATTTTGATAAGTTCAACGAAAGCCGTCAGGAAATGGTGAGTTTCCGTTTTCATGAGTTAGAGGGCAATGTCTACGCCCGGTCACTGGCTTGTCGCGACAGCATTTGGTATGTCACCGTGTTGATGCGTAAGAGTTTGCTGTTGCAGGCCCCCAAACTTGACAGTCGGCGTTATTTTACCGGCGACATATTTTGGTTCAATTGGATAGCCAGTCGTTCACAAGTGAAACTGCTCCGTGAGCGCACGGCTGTGCATCGCATTTTGGAGGTATCAATGAGCCACTTCAAGGAGAAGCGGCGCAAGATTGACTTCTTCTTCCTGAGTTCCAATACCCGGTTATATTTTGCTACTCACTATCCTCCTGCTGAAGGGAAACGCAGTGTCAGACTTGTTCGGAAAAAATCGGCTGTCAATTGCTTTAAATATGCTTTGGCGCATGCCGACTACTCCCTTTGCCGAGAACTTTACATTCCGCTTTTCCCGGTGATGAGTCTGAAGAAGACGCTGTATGCTTTGATTCATCGCTGTTGTCGCAGCGAACGGAGCTTTATGAGAATGTGCGAACGCTACGACCGTCATCTAAGTCAAGCCGAGAAGTAATGAACATTGGATTTGATGCCAAGCGGGCCGCTCAGAATGCTACCGGCTTGGGTAATTACAGCCGTTTTGTGTTGGAGATGTTGCTGAAACATGCTCCCGACTTCCAACTTTATCTGTATATGCCCAGCCAACGCAAGGCGAGGCTCTTGCAGAGGTTGCCGAAGAGTGATCGGCTTCATTTTTGTTATCCGACAACGAAGTGGCAGCGTTTGTTCTCCGGATTGTGGCGCATCGTGGGACTGAATGATGCTTTGCAGCAAGACGGTATCAGTCTTTACCATGGTTTGAGCAATGAATTGCCGCTCAACATCAGACGTGCCAAGGGGGTGAAAACCGTGGTGACCATTCACGACCTGCTTTTCTTGCGTTTTCCGGAAGGTTATCACGCCATTGACCGCCTGATTTATAATTTTAAGTTTCGCCGTGCCTGCCGGAATGCCGATCAGATCATTGCTGTCAGTCAGTTTACGAAACAAGAAATCGTGGATCGCTATCAGATAAGCCCTGATAAGATAGCCGTAGTCTATCAAGGATGCGACAAAAGCTTTGCGCAACCCGTATCGGCGGCTCGGCTGGAAGAGGTACGTCTCGCTTACGACTTACCGAAGCGTTATATATTATATGTAGGCAGTATTGAGAAGCGCAAAAACCTGATGCTGCTGGCTCAAGCATTGAAACAGGTAGATGCAAGCATTTCGGTCATAGCCGTAGGGCGTCGCACTCCTTATGCCGATGAGGTGGAGGCCTATTTACGTAGCGAACGGTTAGAGGGAAGAATGCGCCTGGTGAGCGGAGTGCCTTTTCATCACTTACCGGCTCTTTACCGCCAGGCTTCAGTCTTTGTTTACCCATCACGTTGCGAAGGATTTGGCATCCCATTGCTTGAGGCAATCAGCAGTGGCGTTCCGGCCATCGGTTGCACCGGCTCTTGCCTGGAAGAAGCAGGTGGGCCGGGCTCCGTATATGTCGATCCGGATGACGAAGAAGCTTTAGCCCGTGAAATCAATCGGATTGTTCTCGGTGACGACCACTCACGACAGCAGATGATAGACTCCGGCCGCGAGTATGCCCAACGTTTTGACGAAGAAAGCCTCTGCCGCGACCTGATGGATGTTTACAGACGCCTGATTCCTACGATTTAAAAAAAAGTGTTACTTTTGCACGTCAAATTCCTAAAGTAGATAATGAAAACCCCAATGAATTACTTGGATCGGAATGAGTATAATTTCGATCCATCACCCGAAGTTATTCAGGCATATCACAATTTCGACCCTAAAACACTGGGTTTTTATACCCGCATATACGATACCGGTAAAAAAAGTATTTTTTCACAATATCTTTCAGAGCTCTATGGCCTCGACGAACAGCAAGTCTTGTTAGGCTATGGCGGCGAATACCTGCTGAAACAGACTGTGCACTACTTTTTAACGCGTCCTGATGGAAACAATCGCATTCTGATTCCGAAGTTTTCATGGTGGTATTATCAATCGGTGGCTGCCGAGGTAGACGGAGAGACTCATCTCTATCGCTTGTATGAAGAAGGCGACACGTTTAAGTATGATTTTGAAGACTTGCAGCGTGCCTTGGCAGAGGTAAAGCCCCGTATCTTGTTGTTGGCCTCTCCCAACAATCCGACAGGAAATTGTTTGACGCCCGATGAATTGGACAGCTTGTTGGCCAAGGTTCCCGACGACGTGGTGGTATATGTAGATGAAGCTTATGCTTCTTATATCAACGAAGACATTACTTATGTGAGCAAGTTGGTGAACAAATATCCCAACGTCATCATTGCGCGTACGCTTTCTAAGTTCTATGGACTGCCCGGACTGCGTATGGGTTTCGCCTTCGTGAGCAAAGGCATGGAAAAATTTGCCAAGTTCAGCAATGTTTATCTGGGTTACAACCGTATATCGGAAGATATTGCCATCGCTGCACTCAAAAGTGAGGCTTACTATCGCCATGTAGCTCGTCAGATGGACGAAAGTCGCAAAATGTATGAGGCTACCCTGTCGCCGTTAGAGGGATTCAAGGTGTACCGTTCAGCTGCCAACTTCATTTTGGTGAAATATCCGATTGCATTGAAGGCTCAATTGGAGGCGGCCTTCAAAGATCAGCATTACAAAGTGAAGTTTATGAACGATCCGGGTGTCGACAGCCACATGCGCATCACCTTAGGACGTCCCGAACAGAACATTCAGGTGGCACAAACTATCTGCCGCATTGCTTCCAGCCAAAACGTTTAGCGAAAGATCCTCTATGAGAGCCCTGATACCTGCTGCGGGTATGGCAACACGGTTGCGCCCGCTTACCGAACATTGTCCGAAGTGCCTGCTACCTGTCGGCAATCGCACCTTGCTGGAACGTGCGTTGTCGGCATTGGACGAAAACGGCATCCGTGACATTACCATCTGTACCGGCTATCTGGCTGAACAGATTCGCGAATATGTATCGACCCACTTCCCGCATCTTCATGTCAACTTCGTACACAATGAGCGGTATGAAACAACCAATAATATCTATTCGCTCTACCTGATGCGCGCAGATGCAGAGGGTCAGGATGTGTTGCTTCTGGATAGTGACATCCTGTTTGACCCTTCCATCTTGCAGCGTCTATTGCAGAGTCCCGATCAAGACACGCTCGCGTTGAACAATCATCCTCTTGGCGAGGAAGAAATCAAGGTGGTGCTCGGGCCTGACAAGAAAGTGCGTGAGATCAGCAAGGTTTGTTCCATCAGCGAAGCCGTAGGTGAGTCGATAGGTATTGAGAAAATGAGTGCGGCATATACCCGTGCTCTCTATCGAGAGATGGAACAGATGATCGAAAAGGAAGGGCTCGACAACATTTTCTATGAACGTGCCTTTGAGCGTCTCATTCCGCAAGGTTTCAGTTTTACGGTGACGGATGTCACCGATTTGCGAGCTGTGGAATTAGACACTCCTGAGGACTTTCAGGCTGCAGCCGAAATGTTTCAATAACTAAGACCGATTCATCAGATCAATATCATGGTACATTACGATATCAATGCGCTTCATCAGTGCACCCTCAATATTCTGAAAGGGGTTGACGAGGCTTGTCGCAAGCATCATCTGCGCTACTATATCTTTGCCGGAACGCTGTTGGGCGCAGTTCGCCATAAAGGATTCATTCCTTGGGATGACGATATGGACATTGCCATGCCGCGTCCCGACTACGAGCAACTGATTGCCCATCAAAAAGAGTGGTTACCTGCCAATCTGGAAATGGTTTGTACGCAGTCAGACCCGGATTATCCCCAACCCTTTGCCAAAATACAGGATGCCAACACCACCATCATTGAGCGCGTACAGCTTCCGTATTTGGGAGGAGCCTATATTGATGTATTCCCATTGGACGGAATGCCCGAATCATCCTTGTTGCGTCACTGGCATTTCTTCAAGTACTGGTATTGGAAGCGGATGATCTACTTCTGCTGCCGCAATCCCTACAAGCACGGACATGGACCCTCCTGTTGGTTGCCCCTGTTGGTTCGCAAATGTTATACCTTGCAGTATATTCAGCAGAAGATGCTCCGCTTGCAAACGAAGTATGATTACGATAGCGCCACTTCGGTTGTTGATCACGACGATGGTTTAGACGGCATCTTCCCCAAAGGTTATTTTGGCAAGCCCAAAGAGTATTCGTTTGAAGGGCAGTCGTTCCTGGGCCCTGAAAATGGTGAGCAGTATCTTGCTCATAAGTATGGGGATTATATGACCATACCAAAAGGCGCTCAGCAGAGACAGCACAACTTCGATGTATTGGAGCTGAACCTTCCTTATCGCCAATATAAAAAGGAGAAATAACTGGCAGTTGCCCGTCAGGGCATGTGCAGCGTCTCCACTTTTTTGCGGAGCGTTAGTGAAACGATTGAAATTCGTGTAGATTATCTGTTTCTTTTGACGGATTGATTGCGTGAAAAGTAGTACCTTTGCACTTCCAAATTGTACAATCATGGCAGAGACAAAACAGATAAAAACCGCATTGGTTTCCGTATTCCATAAGGACGGATTAGAGGAGTTGCTTGCAAAATTAAATGCAGAGGGTGTAGAATTTTTATCCACAGGCGGAACGCAGAAGTTCATCGAAGGTCTGGGATATCCGTGTAAGAAGGTGGAAGAACTTACCACCTATCCATCCATCCTGGGTGGTCGTGTGAAGACCTTACATCCCAAAGTATTTGGAGGTATTCTCGGTCGCAGAGAGTTAGATTCAGACGTAGCAGAGATGCAAAAGTATGAGATTAATCCCATTGATTTGGTAATTGTAGATCTCTATCCCTTTGAACAGACAGTTGCCAGCGGAGCATCCGAGGCAGACATCATCGAGAAGATCGACATAGGCGGAATTTCTCTGATTCGCGCAGCAGCTAAGAACTTTAACGATGTGGTAATAGTTCCCAGCAAGGAAGAATACAAACCTCTGCTTGACATTCTGCAGGCTCAGGGCGCCCAGACAACCCGTGAGCAGCGTCGTCACTTCGCTGAGCGCGCTTTTGCAGTAAGCAGCCACTACGATACAGCTATTCACGCTTATTTTGCCAGTGCTGAGTAGTCATCAATTGCTGTATTTTTAACGTTCGACATTCAACATTAGTAATGGGTTTTTTCTCTTTTACGCAAGAATTGTCCATGGACTTGGGCACGGCCAATACCATCATCATCAGTGATGACAAGATTGTGGTGGATGAGCCTTCAGTGGTAGCGCTCGACCAGCAAACCAACAAAATGATTGCTGTGGGTGGAGGCGCTAAGTTGATGTATGAGAAGACAAACAGCAAGATTCGTGTGATTCGTCCCCTTCGCGACGGTGTGATAGCCGACTTCTATGCTTGCGAGCAGATGATGCGCGGACTCATTAAGATGGTGCACACGGGTAATCACCTTTTCTCTCCTTCGTTGCGAATGGTGATTGGTGTGCCGTCAGGTTCTACTGAGGTGGAACTTCGTGCTGTTCGCGACTCGGCAGAGCATGCCGGCGGACGCGATATCTATCTCATCTACGAACCAATGGCCGCTGCTATCGGTATTGGCATTGACGTGGAGGCTCCGGAAGGCAATATGATTGTCGACATAGGTGGCGGTACCACGGAGATTGCCGTTATCTCGTTGGGCGGTATCGTATCCAATAATTCCATCAAGATGGCAGGCGATGATCTGACAGCCGACATTCGCGAGTATATGAGTCGCCAGCACAATGTAAAGGTCAGTGAACGTATGGCAGAGCGCATTAAGATTAATGTAGGCGCTGCCCTGACTGATTTGGGCGAAGATACTCCCGAAGATTACGTAGTGCATGGTCCGAACCGTATTACTGCCCTGCCAATGGCTGTTCCGGTTTGCTATCAGGAGATAGCTCACTGCTTGGAGAAGTCTATCGCCAAGATTGAGAATGCCGTGATGAATGCTTTGGAAAGTACTCCTCCCGAATTGTATCAGGATATTGTTCACAACGGAGTGTATCTGACCGGCGGCGGAGCCTTGCTGCGTGGCATCGACAAGCGTCTGACGCAAAAGGTGGGCATTCAGTTCCGTGTGGCAGACGATCCGTTACACTGTGTGGCCAAGGGAACCGGCGTTGCATTGAAGAATGTAGACCGCTTCTCCTTCTTAATGAGATAATCAGAAAGAGTATAACCGACCTTTGGTCAGTCTTTGTTTGCAGTTGCGGTTTGAGCCGCATCGTTGAACGGGGTCTGACCAAAGGCTTTTCTATGACGTCAGCCTGTGCATAACTTATTGGAGTTTCTCAAGAAGTATAACTATTGGTTTCTGTTCATTGTACTGGAAATCATTAGTGGCACTCTGCTGTTTCATTTCAATCAATTCCAGGGGAGCGTATGGTTTACGTCGGCCAATGAGGTGGTAGCACGCATTGACCGCCAATATGCCGACATGATGGCCTTTATCCGCCTGAAACAAGTCAATAAGGACTTGACGAGGCAAAATATCCGGTTGCAACGGCAGGTGAACGAACTGCGTGCGGCCTTGAGCAAGGCCAATCATGTGCCGACTCCCACGGAGCGGCAGGTGCTCGATTCGCTCAAAGGCTATTCGCTGATAGAGGCACGCGTCGTTTCTAATTCCATCTTGAAAAGCGAGAACTATATCGTGATTGACAAAGGGCAGGACGACGGTGTGCATACCGAAATGGGCGTAATTGCCAGCGGAGGAGTAGTGGGCATCGTGGTTTATGCCGGCAGGCACTACTCCATGATACTTCCTACGATCAATGTGAAGTCCAATATCAGCTGTCGCATCCGTCACAGCAACTATTTCGGCAGTCTGCAATGGGATGGAGGTAGTTCGCTCTACGCTTATCTCAACGATGTGCCGCGATATGCCAAAATCAAGGTGGGCGATTATGTCGAGACCAGCGGTTATTCCACTGTTTTCCCTTCCGGAATCTTTGTGGGTCGCGTAGTGTCGGTTGACAATGCTCCCGATGGCCTTTCTTTGCAGATGAAAGTAAATCTCAGCACTGATTTTGGAGCCTTGTCCGATGTTTGTGTGGTGGTGAACGACGAGCGAGCCGAATTGGAGAGTCTGCAACTCCATCTGATGAAGTCGGGAGAGAATGCGCAGTAAAGATTTTATATTCGTTTCAGAGCATTATGTTAGGTAACTTTTTCCGTCGGTTGTTTTATTTCGTCCTGCTGTTGGCATTGCAGGTACTGATCTTTAACCATGTGCAAATTTTGGGTTATGCTACGCCCATGATATGCCTCTATTTCATTTTGCTCTTTCCTCCTTCAGCCTCGCGTACTGTCGTTGTGGCTTGGGGATTCTTGATGGGCTTGTGTCAAGACATATTTACCAATACGCCGGGCATGAACGCCGCTGCACTCACTCTGCTGGGGCTCTTGCAGCCGGTGCTCTACAAAGCATTCTTGGCAAAAGATTCTGATGAGGATGAGAGCGAGTTGCTCCCGTCGGCCCGCGTGATGGGTTGGCCTGCTTTTTTGCGTTACCTGTTGGTGGCCGTGCTGATACAGCAGGTTGTGTTTTATTTATTGGAAGCGTTTTCGTTCTTTCATTGGCAGGACATGCTGATCAATATTTTGGGCGGCAGCCTGATGTCGCTATTGTTTATTGCCGCTATTGAGAGTGTGCGCATCGGAGGTGCGTCGAAACAGCAGGGGAGGGCATGAAGGCGCTGCAGTTGGAGAAACGTAAGTTCACCATTGGCGTTGTGGCCGTGTTGGTGGTGATGATTTACTTGGTGAGACTGCTGTTTCTTCAGGTGTTTAGTGATGACTATAAAAGGTATGCCGATTCAAATGCCTTTCTCAAGAAGATACAGTATCCGGCTCGTGGATTGATTACCGACCGCAACGGTCGATTGATGGTGTACAACGAACCCTCGTACAACATGATGGTCATCATGAACGAGCAGAGGGGTATCGATACGCTGGAGTTTTGTCGCACCATCGGGATTACGCGCCAGCAATACGAAGACAGAATGAACGACATCAAGAATCCGGCCAAGAATCACGGTTATTCCCGTTTCACGCCCCAACTCTTCATCAGCCAGATTCCGCCCAAGCAGTTTGCCATCTTGCAGGAGAAACTCTATAAGTTCAAGGGATTCTATATTGAGAAACGCGCCGTGCGTCATTACGCCACGTCAGTGGCCGCCCATGTGTTGGGCGATGTGGGAGAGGCTTCGCCCGAGGAAATTGAACAAGACGCATATTATCGTCCCGGCGATTATATCGGTAAGTTGGGCGTGGAGAAATCTTACGAAGAAGATTTACGCGGTGTGAAGGGCATGAAGATCATGTTGCGCGATGTTCACGGCCGCATCAAGGGACATTATCAGAATGGTCGCTTCGACCGTGTGCCTGAACCGGGGCGCACGCTGACGCTCAGCATCGACCGGAACCTGCAAGAGTTGGGTGAGCGACTGATGCGCGGCAAGATTGGCAGCATCGTGGCCATTGAACCGGCCACGGGCGAGGTGCTTTGCATGGTTTCGTCGCCCACGTTCGACCCTCACATGTTGGTGGGAGCCGATCGCGGCGAAAACTATAAGCAATTGAGGCGCGACCCCCACATTCCCTTGCTCAATCGCGCCATTATGGGGCAGTATCCGCCCGGTTCTACGTTCAAGACATCGCAGGCCCTGACTTTTTTACAGGAAGGTATCATTACGCCTCAGACTTCCTATCCCTGTTATCACGGTTTCGTTTACGGACGGACGCGTGTGGGTTGCCACGGTCATGCTTCGCCCACGGCGCTCACGTATGCTATTCAGACCTCGTGCAACAGTTATTTTTGCTGGGGATTCTATCAGATGATCATGAACAAGCGCAAGTATGGCTCGTATGCCAAAGCCTTCACGCGTTGGAAAGACCACATGGTGGCGATGGGCTTCGGCTATCGGCTCGGCATTGACCTGCCGGGTGAGAAGCGAGGCATGATTCCCAATGCCGAGTACTACGACAAGCATTACAACAGCCGTTGGAATGCGCTGACCATCATCAGTGATGCCATCGGACAGGGTGAGGTTTCGCTCACACCGCTACAGATTGCCAACCTTTGTGCTACCATCGCCAATCGTGGCCATTATTTCGTGCCCCATGTGGTGAAGAAGGTTGAGGGAAAGGAACTGGCGCCCGAATTTAAGGAGGCGCACCATACGATGGTCGATCCGGCTTACTATTCGATGGTTGTTAACGGCATGCGTCACGCCGTGTTGGGCGGAACTTGTAAGGCGGCCAATCTGCCCGGCCTTGAAATCTGCGGAAAGACGGGTACGGCCGAGAACCGAGGTCACGACCATTCGGTCTTTATGGGTTTCGCTCCGATGAACAATCCTCGCATTGCCGTCTCGGTCTATGTGGAGAACGGCGGATTCGGTGCTGTGTATGGAGTGCCCATTGGGGCCTTGATGATAGAACAATACCTTCACGGAGGACTCTCGGAAGAGAGCCAGGTGAAGGCCGAAGTCTTCTCACAAAAAACAATTAGTTATGGCACGCGCAAACGTTAGCTTCCGTCATCTCTTCACCCAACTCGACTGGTTCACCGTCGTGGTCTACCTCCTGCTGCTCGCGGCCGGATGTCTCTGCGTCATTGGTGCCTGCTATAATTATGGCGATATGGATATTCTCGACTTCTCCTTGCGCTCGGGCAAGCAGATTACGTGGATTGGCTGTTCGCTCGTGCTGGCCCTGATGATTCTGCTCATCGACGACCGCGTGTTCGACACGTTTGCCAATGTCATCTACTTAGCCTTTATGCTCCTCTTGCTGGTCACGCCCTTCTTGGCTACAGACCATAAGGGGTCGTACTCTTGGATTACTGTAGGCTCGTTAAGCATTCAGCCGGCAGAGTTTGCCAAGTGTGCCACGGCTTTGGCCTTGGCGAAGTTGATGGGGACGTATGGCTTTAATCTGCAACGCACGCGCAACTTTGCCCGAGCCGTTTTCTTGGTGGTGCTACCTCTTGTGCTGATTATTCTGCAGAAGGAGACCGGTTCGGCGCTGGTTTACTTGGCTTTCTTTGTGGTCTTCTATCGCGAGGGAATGAGCGGTAGCGTGCTCTTCGTGGGCTTTGCCGCCATCGTTTACTTCGTGGTGGGCTTGCGCTATGATCCGTTCCAGTTGCCTCACACGACGGCTACGGTGGGTGAGTTTGTGGTGCAACTGCTGGTATGGGTTTTTACGGCATTCCTCTTCGCTATTTACCAGAAGGAGCGCAAACTGTTGTGGAAATTGTTGGGCTTTGGTGTGGGCCTTACGGCCTTGTCGTTGGCTTTGTCCGATCATGTATTGCCGGCTTATAACGTGGCGTGGGTGCAGCTCGTTATTTGCGTCGTCTTTGTGGGCGCGCTGCTGGTGCATTCGTTTCGCTTCCGTCAGTTACGCCCGGCGTTGATAGCTCTGTTTGCCGTGGGCTCGCTGGCACTGCACTTTTCATCCAACTACGTGCTTGACGATGTTCTGGCTCCTCATCAGCAGGTGCGCATCCGCGTGTTGCTCGGTCTGGAAGACGACGTGAACGGCGCCGGATATAATGTTCACCAAAGCGAAATCGCCATCGGTTCGGGCGGCTTGACGGGTAAGGGTTTCCTCAACGGAACGCAGACCAAGTTGAAGTACGTGCCCGAGCAAGATACCGACTTTATCTTCTGTACCGTGGGCGAGGAGCACGGCTTTGTGGGTTCGGCGGTGGTGCTGTTGCTCTTTCTGACCCTCATTCTGCGCCTCATCTACTTGGCCGAGCGACAAACCTATGCCTTCGGGCGGGTGTATGGCTACTGTGTGGTGAGCATTTTCCTGTTCCACCTCATCATTAATGTGGGCATGGTGATTGGTTTGACGCCTGTCATCGGCATTCCCTTGCCTTTCTTCAGCTATGGCGGATCTTCGCTATGGGGTTTCACGCTGTTGCTGTTTATCTTTTTGCGCATTGACTTGGCGCGCGGCCTGTATAGGCGCGACAGATAAACAGAGCGGGTGCATCGTTCAAAGGTAACGACACACCCAACTCTTCATCAAGACTTGTGTATAGTGTTTCTACAAAACGGGCTTGTATTTCGGTACGAGTGCTTTCATCACGCTCCATCCTATCAGGTAAGCCACCGAGCAGAGGCAGAAGATGATGAAGTATCCGGCCGGTTTGCCGACGAATCCCATGAACTCCATGTTGGTTTCGGCGGCATAGTCGAAGAGCTTTCCTGAACCGATGTTGATGAGGAAACTGCTGATACCTCCTGCCATGCCGTTGAGACCGGTGATGGTGGCAACGGTGTTTTTCGGGAAGAGGTCGCTGCCTACGGTGAAGAGGTTGGCGCTCCACGACTGATGGGCGGCGCCTACGATACCGATGATGATGATGGGCCACCAGTAGGAATAACTGCCCATGGGTTGGGCGATGAGGCCCAGTAGGGGGAAGAGGGCAAACACCAGCATGGCTCGCATGCGGGCGTCGTAGGGTTTCAGACCCGTGCGGTTGATGATGATGGTGGGCAGCTTGCCTCCGTAGAGCGAGAGGAGGGTGATGGCGTAGAGTACGAAGATTAACATCTGGCCCGTGAAGCTGTCAGAACTGTAGCCGTAGACGTCGTTGACGTAGGCGGGTGTCCAGAACAAGAAGAACCACCACACGCCGTCAGTGAGGAACTTGCCCAGCACGATGGCCCAGGTCTGGCGCAGCTTGACGCATTCGCCCAGACTGAGTTTGCGCCCGCCGTCGTCTTTCTGCTTTTCGGTTGTGTCATGGTCCTGCATGATGTAGGCTTTCTCGGCTTCGTTCACGTGGGGGTTGGAGTGAATGTCGCGATAGAGGTAGAGCCATACGCCCATCCATACGAAGCCGAGTGCACCGATGATGATGAAGGCCATTTCCCATCCGTTGCCGTAGCCGGAGTCTTTGAAGTAGCGCGCCAAGTTGGGGATGGAGAGCGGAGCGACGAGGGCGCCCACCGTTGAACCTGCGTTGAAGATGGCGGTAGCAAAGGCGCGGTCGCGACCGGGGAAGTATTCGGCTGTTACCTTGACGGCCGATGGGAAGTTGCCCGCCTCACCGGCTGCCAGGATGAATCGGGCTGCCATGAAGAAGTAGACGCTCACCATGGCGATGGTGGCGGCCAGTCCTCCCGTTGCGCCTACCAATTCGACGGCGGAGTTGACGCCCACCACCTTTTCGGTGGCATAGCCGCAGACGGCGTGAAGGCAGGCACCCAACGACCATACGCCGATGGCCCAGGCGTAACCTCGCTTCGTGCCTAACCAGTCGATGATGCGACCTGAGAAGAGGTTGGCGATAGCGTAAATGAGTGAGAACGTGGCGGCAATCTTGCCGTAATCCGTGTCGGTCCAGTGAAATTCGGGAGCTATAAAGTTCTTCCACGTCAGCGATAGTGCCTGACGGTCCATGTAATTCACGGTGGTTGCCAAGAACAGCATGCCGCAGAGCAGCCATCTGAAATTGGTCATCTTCTTGTTGGGTGTTGGTCCTGTCATAGGGGAGTTAGCTATTTGATATCTTGTGAGATTCTCTTCATGCTCGGTTGCCGCAGGGTTCCCAAAGCCGTACAAAGGTAGTATTTTTTGTTAAAAGACGGCGGCTCCTTCTTTGAAAATGCTCCGAAAGGTGGCCGACACTCGCGGTGAACCATTTTTTTTTCGTGCCAAAGGCAATATCCTTAGTGAGTTTGCGTTTCTATAATGGTTGGTTGCTTCAACCGCGCCTGTGCAGGCCGAGGCGGGGCTTCCGACGAAGAAAAAAGAGCCAGATGAGTTATCAAGATTATATCCGATATTATCCCAACTTTCCGAAGGAAGGTATCACCTTCATCGACTGGATGTCGGTGATGGCCCATGCCGAGGCTTTCGCTTTGCTTATCGACGACCTGGCCGCTCTGGTGGCCGGCCGGGGCTTCACCAAGGTAGCCGCCATTGAGGCGCGCGGTCTGATGTTGGGCATCCCACTGAGCGAAAGGCTGCATTGTGGTTTCGTGCCCTTGCGCAAGGCCGGCAAACTGCCGGGCACGTGCTTTGGCGAGACGTATGACTTAGAATACGGCACGGCGGCGATGGAGATGCAGCACGATATGGTGAAGCCCACCGACAAGGTGCTCATTGTGGACGACCTGCTGGCTTTGGGTGGTACGCTCGTGGCGGCCAATCGACTGGTCGGAAACGTGACGAACCAAATCGAGGACCTTGTGTTCATCCGCTTGACCGACCTTCCGCAGCAGTTGACCGAAGGGGTACCTCTACATTGCCTGCTGGAGATGCGGGAGAAAGCATAGCGCGTTCTGTTCTTGTAGAAGAGAACATCCAGAATATTTTTTCATGTTTTTATTATTAGGTTTTATCGCCGAATCGCGGGATCTCTTAGTCCCGCGATTCTATTTGATGCCTGCGGCGAGCATGATGGAGCGCCCGAAGGCTTGAGACGGACCGGTGGAGTGCTTGCGGAAGGTTTCAAATATTAAAAAATGTCTTTTTTATACCTTCTGAAACTTTTCAGAGACCCAAAATAAATGTTTTCACGCTTCTGAAACTTTTCAGAGA
>CALZOH010000040.1 GCA_945827465.1 uncultured Prevotellaceae bacterium | reverse complement strand
AGGTGAATGACAAAACTCTCGAGAGGACCCATTAGAACTATGTCTGAGGCAGGTGGCCTGGCTTCGTGTCAATCACCTGCGCACCGAGGGTGCCTCAGAGGCATTTCTGACAGGGGTCGCCCGCGCAGGTGAGGGGATAATGGTCTCACCTGCGCACCCAGGATGCCTCAGAGGTGCTTCTGAAGGGGGTCACCCGCGCAGGTGAATGATAGGAAGGGGCGATTTCGTGGTGAGAGGTAGTAATAGATTATCGGTCACCTGGACATTATGGGTGATGGATTGCCCTGCCCAAGACTTCCATTGCGAGGCCCGGCCCTGGGTAGGGCATGCAAAACCCCGGCATCCCAATCAGGATTACCGGAGCCTGTAGCATACGGATAAATACGAATTTAGCGCTGTCTTGCCGAGGTTTCCGGCAGCATCTGTTTCTTGCGTGTCAGGACGGCCTGAAGGAGGTAGATGATCGCGATACAAATGGCAATGACATAAGGAGAAGTGCCTGTTGCCGTGGCAGCCGGAGAGACGATTAACGGAGAGAGGAACTGGCCCAGATAGAGCGCTGCGGAAAGGAGTGGCATCACAGTCGTGGCGGCTTCCTTGCCTGCTTTTACACTGCCGATGGTGTTCAGGTATGGGACACCGATTCCGTTGGCAATGCCGATGAAGGCCGATCCAAGCAGAAGCCAGACGAGACTGTCTCCAACTGCCAGGCACAGGTATCCGGCAGCAAAGCCCAGAGGGGCGATATACTTCATCTGAGCGGCGAAACGCTTCATCAGGAAGCCGAAGCAAAGGCCTACCAGAAAAGCCACCACATCCAGCCCGACCATCGTGAGCGTTACGCCCATCTCCGAGAGTGTTTCGGAGGCCGTGAGGGCGAAGTTGGTAGGATAGATAAAAAAGAGAATCATAACCAGAAACATTCCCACCACTGACGGATGGAATCGTTTGAGCAGCGAAAGGGATACGCCACCTCTGCCGGACAGGCGCTCATTTGGCAGGAACGCTGCCACAAGGATGATGGCGATAAGCCCCAGCAGATACACCAGGAAGGAATAGTTCCAACTGATTCCGGCCAGCACCCCGGCAAGAAAGGTGGCTACCACACCGCCCATCTGGTTCATGGCGGCCGAAAGACCCATCAAGCGAGCCTGTTCCTCCGGCGGGAAATAGTAAGCCAGAAGGCCTGTCGAGAGTGGCATAATCATTCCAACGCTCACACCCATCAGGGCGCGGAAAGCCAGCAGTACCCAGATATTATCAACAAAGAAAGCCCCTGCGCCGGAGAGCACATATAGAGCAAGCCCCGTCAGCGCCAGCGTGCGGGTTTTTATCAAGCGGCAGAGCCAGGGAAATACCAGGTTCGTGAGGATGATAAAAAGCGCAGGAAGGCTTACGATGAGTTGGATAAGCAGCGGATTCCTGCCTGCGAAATGGGCACTGATGACACCCAGCGCCGGGGCGATGGCGGCACCCGCCATAACGGTAAGCAAACTGATGGAGAGAATGGTATACAGCAATCTCTTTTTCATAAAAAAACAAGGTTAAATAACAGTGGAGATTGCAGCTCTACCAAGCTGCGAAAATAGCATTTTCGCGGGTGCAAAGGTAGCATTTTTTTCGGATTCCCAGGGTCACAAACAAACACTTTTTTAGTATTTTTGCTATGGAATCCGCTATGTATAAGACACATACGAAGATTCATGTCTAATTTAACAACTATCACAATGTCAAAGACATTCGAAACCAATGCGCTCAAAGGAAAGTCACTTGCAGCAGGCATGAAACGGAGAATCGCCGAACTCGGGAAATACGGCGTCACAGAAGAGGACCTGACCGTAATGGAACAGGATGCCGACAAAGCCATAGAGATGATCCGCGAGGTAGACAGGCTTCGCGAGGAGGTCGGCCGGAAGCTCCAGGAAGCCAACGAGCAGTTGAACTCCCTACGAGACCGTGCAGCCGTTTATCGCAAAATCATCAAGCAGAACTACTTGCAGGACCAGTGGGCCGGCTTCGGCTTACAGGATAAGCGCTAAATCCATCATTAAAAAAGAAGCACCCCGGCTGTCCATCACTGGACTGTCGGGGTGTAATCATTTCTATAAATACGAATTTACCTCATTGGTTTCTTTTTCACTTTTGGCTTAAGAAGAGCCGATTTAGTGAAGCAAATTTTAGTAAATTTACGTCACTAAATCGGAATTTACAACAATCATATGACCAACATCACCAAACTCCTTTGCTTAGGCCTCTGTGCAGTTGCCTGCGGAAACCCGTCACAGAAATCGTCTGACACTGAATTTACCGACAGCGTAGCCGATGCTCTCGCATGTGGTGGACAAATCGATCTGGACCAGCTCCAGTGGACCAGAGAGCCTGCTGCCTGTGAAATGAAGGACGGTGTCATCTCCATTACTACGGCCCCTCACACGGACCTTTGGCAGCGGACATACTACCATTTCAGAAACGATAATGCCCCGGTGCTTCAGATGAAGACCAGGGAGAAGTATTTCAGCTTCGTGGTGAAGACGGACTTCACACAGAGCCACCAGCGATTCGACCAGTGCGGCATAGTGATGTACCTGGACAGCGACAACTGGCTTAAGGGTTCCGTCGAGTTCGAGAACGAGGAGTTCCAGCACCTTGGAAGTGTGGCCACCAACAACGGTTATTCCGACTGGGCCACTACGGCCATATCGGCCGATGTAAAGACGATGTGGTACCGCCTTTCCCGCAGGGAGGACGACTTTTGCATCGAGTGCTCCACCGATGGAATCAACTTCAGCCAGATGCGCGTCTGCCATATGTACGCCGCCACTGACAAGATCAGCTTCGGCATCTACGCCTGCTCCCCGGAGGAATCCTCTTTTACGGCCGTGTTTACGGATATGAAGATTACGGAGTGCGCCTGGAAGGCCCACGACGGCCAGCAGCCTGATGAGGAGTAGCTGGTGAATTCGCTGTTTATCGAAATGAATAGGCCCCTGCTGCCCTTATGGGTTACAGGGGTCTTACTGTGTAGGGGGAACTGCGCCTCTGTCATAGAGAATGGACAAAAAATCCGGCCTAAACTACCGGAATGAGATATAAAAACGTAAATTTGATGGACTGAAGGTGGAAACGGTTGGGATCAGTCGGCTGCATCGGTCAAAACAAAAACAAAAAACTACAATCCCTAAAGTACATTTGTACTAAACAACCCCAATCGCCATGTACACAGAAAACACAGAACAATTCAGAAACAAGCGATTTGACATTCCAACAACGGAGGAAGAGGGCTTCAAGATCCTGGACCAAATCTATCCGCTCGAAGAAAAGCGGATGGCCCTCGATAAGACAAAGGAGGAATTCACCGGTGACGAACACTTCGAGCTGGGCATGTGGATACGAAACAACTGGATTCACCGGCCCGAAATAGATGACCCCGTCCTTTCCCAGCGCTACGACGCCTGTTACGCCATGCTCAGCGGGGAAGAAGATGCCGCCTATCCCTTCCGGCACTACGACGACCTTTCCTCCGACTTCCTGGCAAAATACTACGACCACCTCAAAGCCACCTGCCGCATCAATGAGCCCGTTGAGGAAATCCAGCGCAAACCCCGCAAATGCCCTCACTGCGGCGGCAAAGTCCTCCGCATCCAATACGGCCATCCCGGCCCGGAACTCTTCGAAGCCGCCGACCGCGGCGAAATCCTCCTCGGCGGCTGCATCCTAAGCCCCGACAGCCCCGACTACGCCTGCCCCACCTGCGGCCAGGCCTTCCGCCGTCCCTACATTATTGACGATTAACCCAGAACGCTGATGAAACCAGACGCAGACGATTAATACTTTGACCGCCCCTACATCGATATTACTGAATCCACCTGTGGCGGTTTATGACCTATTTCGGCTGACGCCATTTGTACCGCATCGATAGATGCAGCCCTTTTTCGTGTATTACTCGACATGGTTTTTAGTGTTTCTTGGAGACTGATTTTGCCCTGCAATATTCTATAGGATGATGTTTAGGCGTTGTTCTTTAGCACTTTTAATACAATGGAATCCCATATATTATACAGGATAACATTGTCTCCTTTTGCTTTCTGCCTGGCAAGTTCCTGTTTGGATTGGGAGACAAATTCATTTCATAACGAGATGTGAACTACCAGGTAATTGCCAAGACCAAGGTATTGGTCCTTCCATTCAGGAGGAAACAGTCCACCGCCAAATATCCCTGGCTTAAAATCCGAGAGCGGAGGGAAGATTTTGCAAAGATCATCTTCGGTAATTCCATATTTCGGCAACACGTAGTTCGTATGATACACATTCCCATCTGATGTAATGAAAACTACGCCACCATGTTCTCCGCAAGCTCCTGGTGCGGCCCAGTGGAATGCCACTATTTCAAGGCCCAGGTAATCATTGAGGTTGTCTGCATTTATTTCAATTGCATTGAGTCTCATAATCAATAGATATGGTTATATTAATGTCTGATTATCAATTTGTTGTTTTCGTTGTCAATGGTGATAGAACCAAATCTCTCCAGTACTGACTGACCAAGAAGCAGGGGGGCTTTTTGATTCTTTACCACAGAGGCTTCAATGTTTTTTAATAACACATCGCCAACCAATACCTCTTTAATGCAAACAACTGCCCCATCAGTTATGCTTCCATCGGCCGTGATGAACTTTTTAGAACCTCTGAAATCCCTTTCTGACAAATAGTCGTTCTTAAGCATAAAACTTGCTTCGACGCTTGAAATTGTCACATTGCTGGCACCAGTATCGAAGACAAACTTGAGTGGAAGTCCATTGATGGTGCAGGGTATTTCGTATGTTCCACCAGCCATTTTTTTCATTGACACTTCAGAGATGAGTGCCTCGGCGGCTTCAATGGTAATCTCTGGCTCTTCTACGACGTCGTCGATCGGTTTGTTTTTGTATTCCTGTAGAAGTGTTTTGTATTTCTCAAGATTTCGAAGAGGGTCCATATCGTTGTCATGCTCCATATGGGCGAATCGACGGAAACCCTTCTTAAAAGCAACCTCAAGTGATGCCAGTGCTTCGTCAGTTTTACCCATTCTGGCAAGAAGGCAGGCTTTATCGTAGTAATGGCCATTATCGTAAGGCTCATTCTCAATAATCTTATCCATCCATTCCAGAGCTTCCACATCTCTACCTAATCCGTGGAGAGCATAGTGACGACAGCTTCCATCCTCCGGCTCATCATCTATTTCAAGTACTTTCTCAAAATCTATTTTGGCTTCTTCCTGCCTGCCAAGCTCCATCAAAAGATCGCCACGGCTCACGAACAGGTATGAATATGTTTTATCCAGATCAATGCCTTGGTTATAGTACTCCAATGCTCTATTATTATCTCCCTGCAATTCATAGCACCAACCGATGGCATAATATTCATAACCACTCGAAGGGTCATCCTCCATAGAAATGGTATAGTCAGCGATTGCCTTGTCGTACATCCCGGCACTTCTATAAATGTCACCACGGTGCCCATAGAAGGACTTGCTCCCATCAAGTTCTATTGCACGAGTCGCTTCTTTGATGGCCAGGTTAAATTGGCCGAGTTCCGAATAGCAATTTGACTTGTAGTAGGCAATCATCTTGTATTCTCCATACTCTTTCTCAACTTTATCGTAGAGTTCCAGAGCTTTCACGTAGTCTGAATGATCTTCGTAAAGCCGAGTCAACAACACGATCCATCGATTTGAGGCCTCATCTTTATTCATTTCAGCTTTAACCTTTGCAACGCCGTATGTGTAGTGTTTTCCCGCATATTCAGCGACCAACCATGCCGGAGCCTCATCATTCAGTTCGAAGTACTTCAATGCGGCATCAACTGATTCGTCAGTCTTACCAAGTTTGTCCAACAGTTGCATCTTGAATCGATAGATTTCCGCATAACTGGCATCATAGGCTTCGGCTTTATTCAGCCACTCAAGTCCAGCCTCATATTCTTCCTGGTCAAGTTTGTTACGGGCTAAGCCAATCATCGCGCTCCCATCTCCGGGATCATCTTTCAACATATCCAAATAGACTTTCTCGGCTCCGTCAAGGTCCTTAGCACTATATAGAGACTGCGCCAAATCGAATTTATAACTCTGAATCCGGTCTGGATTGTCTTTCTTTGCCAGTTTGATAGCTTGCTTGTAAGAGTCAACGGCGTCGGCATACCTTTCCATATCATCGTAAACTGCTCCCTGAAGACCAAACAGAGTGGATTTGTATACGCTTGGCTTTCCTTTATAATGCTTGATCGCATACGATAAATCACGGAGAGCGGCATCGTACTTATCGGCACGCCAATAAATCTTTGCCCGCAGGAACCTTGAATCCAAATGATCCGGAGTCTCGTCAAGTTGTTTACTAACAAGTTTGAGGGCTTTGTCATCATCGTCCTCTTCAAAAAATGCATCTACTGCCTTCTGGTAATTGTAGTCAGAGACAACCTTTCTCTGAGCGCACGCCTGAGGCGCAAGGATGGTCAAGATGACCATGATAATAAACATTCTAGTTTTCATTATTGTGATAGGTTTGGTTATTAGCAGGGCATAGCGAGTTTAAGGTTGTTGATAAACCTTCTATAGGCATTCCAGGGAATCGATTTCTTATCCCTCTCATCACGAACAAGTTCGAGAAAAGCGGCATCATCCTTCTCCCTGTCGAACAGCAGGGCTGCGATGGGGTTATCCGTCTCTTCTTCAAATTCCTGGTGGGCTTCAGCATTACCAATCAACATTGCCCTGAGGGCCGTGTGATATTTATCATACGCTGGATTCTCTGCCAGTAGCTGGCGCATAAGGCCGGCTCCTGGATCGGAATAGACCTGTTCGTTCAGGATTGCCAGTCTGTACTTGAATTTTCGATAGGAAATGGAATCCAGCCCCATCTCTCTGGACTGGTTAAACAGCGCCATCATCTTCTTATAAATTTCGTCCACCTTATCCCACTCTTTCTTCTCCTCATAGCAGCGGGAGAGGATATATAGTCCATCGAAATTCGAATCCAGAATAGACAGCATTCCTGTGATGATTTTTTCGGACTCATCCTCACGACCGGCGTAGAACAAACCGATGGCGTCCATAAGACGATACTCAATGTTATCGCTATCTATAGTCTTCCACTCTTTGCCTCTTAAACATTCATCATCAACAACGTAGGACATTGCTCTGGCCATAAGTTCAGATGCAAAGTCGTAATTGCCTACTTTGACTTCTTCGATGGCCATTTCATACAGCGTAGTGGCAGCGCCATCGCAATCCATGTTTTTGATGAAGCCATTTATTGCAGCACCGATATTGATCTCCCGCATAATCTTCTCGGTGTTGTTTATGTCCGAAGAAAAGTCAAGTACATCCTTAGAAACAAGCACAGACGATAGGGTCATAGGACGGAGCAGCTCCAGTCCTTCCAGCGAGCGTGAGCGGCTTAAGGCAACATAAGCCTGACCATTTGTAAATGCGCTTTTACCGAAGTCTATTGCAACCCTGTCGAAAGTCAAGGACTGGCTTTTATGGATGGTGATCGCCCATGCGAGTCTCAAAGGATATTGGGTTACCGAACCTATAGTTTTCTTGATGCTCGATTTCGTGGCCTCATCAAATTTGTATTCGATGCTTTCCCACTTGACCCGTTGAACCTCTTGAGTAGATCCATCGTCAAAACGTACCTTTATACAGTCATCTGTAAGACTGTCGATGGTTGCAAGTGTTCCATTGGCCCATCTCTGGAATGAATCATTTCTTGTGAACATTACCTGAGCGCCGACACGGAGATACAATTTGTCCTCAGCAGCATCTTGACACCTTCTGGAATCTCCCGCATGTTCGGCTTCATAGACCATCAGGTCTCCATCCAATTCCGCGAGCCTTTCTTCATTAATGAGCTGGGCTGCTTTCTTGGTGCATGTCAACGTTACTTTGAGTTTTTGACTTCCTTCCCCAGGGACAACGACCCGGCTGTTAATACGCAGCATATCCCGGTAAGAGACGGTGCCCGTCCTTACATGTTCCAGCAGTTCGATGAATACTGGATCTGATTGCCGGTAGATCTTCATGAACTCAATCTTTGGCAAACCATAGCGTTGGATGACGGCAGATTTATAGAAATAGAAAGAGCTTGAGTGGTACAGGTCCATCAGGATTTCGCGATCCTCCTGGGTTACCACCGGTTCCAATTGAAACATGTCTCCGACAAACACCATCTGCAGTCCGCCGAAGGGCGCTGAATTCTTCCGGTAAAAACGAAGCGTCCTGTCTATCGCATCCATTATGTCACACCTGACCATAGACACTTCATCAATGATGATTGTGTCAATGTGTCTCACGAGGGAGATTTTATTCGCATTCATGGTGCCAATGTCGCCAGGCCCAAGCACTCCGAAATCAAGTCCAAAGAAGGAGTGAATGGTTTGACCACCAGCGTTAATGGCAGCAATCCCCGTGGGAGCCAGAACGATGAACTTCTTGTCAATCTTTTCCTGGGCCATTTTTAGGAACGTGGTCTTACCTGTTCCTGCACGGCCGGTGAGAAAGAAAGAATTGTTAGTCTTGGCGATCATGTCAAAGGCATGATTCTGCTCAATGTTGTTGGCGTCGAAAGAGGTTTGCATGACAATTGGTTTTTCTATTCACGACAAAGGTAAAACCACGACGCGCAGTGTTTTTTCGCATCGTGGTCGTAAAAAGAATAGCGCGAGATTAGAGCCCCGCGCTTATGTCATACGCATTAACTGATTTCCAAACCGGCAATAAGACGAGAAGGGGTTTGTTCAATACTCTCGATGACTTCCGGATAGGAAATGCTCAATTGTTGTGCGGCCCTCGTACAGGCAACGTATAGTTCTTTCTTCTTGGTGTTCAGGTATTTTTCGTGCTTATCCGTTGTCTTGTTGCTGTATTTCTTAAAGCCAGGGAAATTGAGATCGTACATTCCGATCAGAAAAACGTATTTCCATTCCAGGCCTTTCGCCGAGTGGATTGTTGATAGCGTAAGACAAGGGCCATCTGTTGCTGCCACACTTTCAACAAAGTCCTTTTCATAGAAGCAGATAAAGCGCTCCTTGTCTATCGTAAATGCGTCCAGATACTCTTTGAGGGTCTTGTAACCCGAGATGAGCGACCTTAGCTTTTTGAAGTCTTCTGCAACCTGAGGTTCCGTGTACATCCCCGCAGGCAAGAGTTTGTCAATGATCGCATCGACCAAACTGGGGAGGCCCCATTCCAGGCGGTCATATTCTTTGTGGATTTCACGAAGACTTCTCCCATACGCGTTACGGAAGAATAGTTCCTTTGGCGAGAAATGGCGAGGAGAACCTATTGGTTGAGTTTTGACATCGATGGCAAGGGCTCTACAGACAGACAGAATGCTTTTTTCGTTGTTGTTGTAGAGAATACGCAGCAGGTTGTTAACGAATTTGATATGGCTTTTGATCTTACGGCGGCCCCCCAGCACCACATACGGGATACCTTTGGCGTTCAGGTGCTCGATAATGTCGGCTAAACCTTTAATATTTGGAGAGATAATGGAGCACGAATCAAAGTCCCCAATAGCTGAAATGGCATCTACGACGTTTGCGCTTTCGTCTTGAATTGTAGGGTATGCTTTTGCCTGAATCTGACCAGCAATATCGGAACATAAAGGGACATTCTCGCAGTCCAGAAAGGTAAACCCGTTGACAAACCCGAGTACAGCCTCTGGACATCTATATGATATAGACAGGTCCCGACGGGCTACATCATTCTGATACTGAGCCAGGAACTTATCTAAATACTCGTACGAACCGCCGTTGAACTCGAATATGTTCTGTCGGGGATCTCCAACCATAAACATCTTAAGCGAGGGCTTAAGCTCCAACAAGCGGCTAAAAATTCTGAAATTGCTCTCATTGAGATCCTGCGCTTCATCAATTACAAGCATGTCCGACGAGGCTAATATCCAGTCGGCGAAGTCTTTATCCTTCGATAACAAGTCGTCAAACAAGGAAAGGATGCCATTGATGGAGATAAACTTATACCTAGTCTTAATGTCAGCGACGGCTGCTGTTAAATCCTCCGGCCACAACTTGCTACTATTGCTCAGGAAGCCATTTATCTCTTCCAGGGTATATTTGTCATTCAAAAGCCTGCATATGTCAGGAGCGAAATCAAACAACTCGTCGTCGCCAATAATCATGTATTCAAAAGAGCGGCCCTTTAGCTGATAATACTTTCGCATTTTCCGCAGGCAAAAAGAGTGAATGGTCCCGTTGAAGAGTTCATATTGATTCTCCTTTAGGTACTTGAACGCCTGCTGTTGAAACTTCTCTTCCAGCTGCCTGGCTGCGGTATTTGTGAATGATAGAGCTACAATGTGATTACTCTGCGGATTCTTTATGATGTGGTGGACCATCTTCTGGACGAGGAGGGTGGTCTTTCCGGTTCCGGGGCCGGCGTTAACGAAAACAATCCGGGAATCTGCAAGAACAGCATCTTTTTGCTGCTCGTTCAGCCCCTTGAGGCAATCAGACTGATTAACGCCGAGAAGCTCAAATGTGGCACTATCAGGAATAACATTCGTCGCATTGTAAATAATGAGTACAAGGTCCTCGAAAATGCTTTTGATGTCATCCTTAGTTACTGAAACGCGCTTTATCTCCTCAGGCCTAATTTCAATAAAATGGTGGATGATATAGTTCAACTTCTTCCTGATTCTATGGGCACGCATTCTCATTGCCTCCTCATCAGGGTTGGAATCATAATAATCGTCAATTCTATCCTGCATGGTGAATTGCCCATCCAACTCTGGAGTCAGAATTTTGAAGAAGTCTTCAAGAAAGCCTCTAAAGTCAAGAGCTTTGATCGCCCAGTTGCTATCAGGCCTGACAAAGGCTTGCTTC
This sequence comes from uncultured Prevotellaceae bacterium, assembly GCA_945827465.1. Lineage (GTDB taxonomy): Bacteria > Bacteroidota > Bacteroidia > Bacteroidales > Bacteroidaceae > UBA6382. The sequence continues at coordinate 5,966 of CALZOH010000040.1, read as the reverse complement.
ATCCCTTCATAATAGAAATTTACCTGCTTCTCTTCCATACGAAAAAACGTTTCGTAGTTTAACTTACAAATTTACTAAAATTTGATGGCTATATGAAAATTAACTAACTTTGACATTGTTAGAATCACGTTTTGTCATTTCAGGTATGTTTAAGTACAACAAGATTTACTTTGACTATGAAGGATACGAGAACCGTTTTGGTAATGCAAGACGGCCGGCTCTCGTGCGTCACTCGACGAAATACGTTGGCGATTCTCGATATGGTGAGGTTGAAGAAATAGACCTTGTGATATTATATATAGATGGAAAAACCTTTGAAAATACTGTTAGCAAAGATTCCGAACCATACATTAAACCTTATGCTTTAGTATTATTTGAGCCCAATCATTCTAACCAAAAAGACGTTGCTGATTATGACATGGTGGCACGTCCTTTTAATCCAGAATCCAAAGATGATTGGAACTGCCTGTTTTATGACACGTCACAGTTCCATCAAATGGGTGATCGTTTAGCATACGCCGCTATCGCTATTGCACTTGACAGATATAGTTTTAAAACGTCTGTTATTCTTGATGCTCTCAATTTTCTCCAGGAACCAGCGAGATCCCAAATCATAGATCTTATTAAGTATGCATCCTATGGTTTAAGCAAGGAGAAAATTACCCAAATCAATGAATTGAATCTTTCTCTGGGCCGTCCCTCAGATTCCTTTTTCCCGGTTGTTTTGGAAGACGCTGCAAGGCAATATGGACTTACCTACAGTGGATTAAATGTCCATTCTTTAGTGGACCGTTTGGTCGAAAAGTCAGAAGAGAAGACCATAAAAGAGCCCAAAGGGTTCGCTCTTTTTATTCAATGGCTTAAAGATGAAACGGCCGTCATCACCCAGCAAGATTTGGGTTTATATTTCGCTTACCTCGGAGAAGAAAAAAGAAGTCTTGCAATTAAGCGTTATTTCTATGACGTAAAGAAAGGTGTCTTAAAATATGACAGTCAATCTTTAAAAGCCTTTTCATCTCAGAATTATCAATATTACTCCTCTCAAAGATATATCTATGAAAGGTGGCCTGGTAACCGCAATGTGTCAACGGAATTTTTCCTTGACTGTCTAAAAACTTACGAGAAAACCAATCAGCAGCATTTTCAGGTAACAGACGGTATTCTTGATTGGGCTATTCAAAAAGCAATCGAAGTGAATCGTCCCATAGAAATGAAGTTCTATGACTGGCTATGCTACTGCCAAGGCGGGATTATTATTAACAAATCATTCAAAGGCTTTGCAGATTTTGACATCAAATACGAGCTTGATGATTTCGCTTTCGAGGAAGAATCTTTGCGAAAGAGTATTCACTCTATAGTTAGGCAACACTGCGAAAGAATATCCCATCTTGAATCTGTTACCAAGACTGATCCAAAAACAGGTGAGCCTCTTAGAGATCCCCAAACGAATGAGATTGAAACCACACAGGTAAGGATTTATGAAAAGAGGTGGAAATTATCTAAACATGGGGATAGAAAACATATTGACCTCTTCGTTAACTGGGATAAAAAGCCAGATACGGAACCAGAAAACGATGTTTTTACACCTGAAATGGTTGATTACTCTATCGTCAGAGATAGAGTCGAGGCGTATCTTAATGAGAAATATGGCTCTTTGACTCCTTATGTTTCTGAAAGACATCCCGATGATATAGTCAAGATGTTTGCTTATGAAATAGGGATGCGTGCAACCATGGATAATTCTATCAGTATGGGAGAGAATCCTGGCGTTGAGGAACCTGTTGTTAAACAGCGTATTACAGAGCGGATGTCCGAGTTATTCGGAGCTTCTCTTGACTGCGAATACAATCAGGCCACCTATCGTCGTGCACTATCTGATTCATTGTATCGTTCGACAGGCAACTCGACGGAATGCTTTGAGAGAAAGATAAAGAAATACTACCGTGAGCGAGAGATCTACTGTGCCCCCAAATTGGCGGAATTGCCCAATCTCCTTACTGGAAGGAAATGTGCTATTTGTCAGGGAGACATGTGCTTTGTAACCAGCATAAAAAAGGAGCCGGATTGGAAAGAATACACCTTGATTCATATTCTTGAAATAATTGGATACAAGGTCCTTGAGGAGACCGATGCCGGTTTTATGCCAAATGCCGTATACAACCAATTTGTCACACAAATAAACAAAGCGATTCGTTTTTCCAAGAGGTTTGTCTGTAAAGATTGTGGACATATCCTTTTCCCGGCAAGGCCGCGAGGACACTCAAGATTTAAATGCCTTCTGCCATCGTGCCCTGAATACAATAAGGAAGTTTATCTTAGTTATTGCCATGACTGCAAGAAGGGCATTATAGACTCCCGGGACACAAAACAATGCCCGAATGGTCTATATATATGCCCCGCATGCAATTCTTGCTGCTCTAACGCCTTTTTTGAGACCATGGCTGAGAGATACCGAGTCCAAGGCCTCAATATCCCGGCTTTCATATCACGGTATATGGGTAATGGTCACAAGGATCAGAATATGTTCTTCTGCTCAAAGTGTGGGGCTCAAAAAGTCGATTATATCGATAACTCTGGCAATCATGAATGGCGTTGCCTGGCATGTAATCCCATCAGGGAAGGAGAAGACCCAATATACGATGAGTTTGAAGATTATCCGCCACTCGATGAAGAAGGGATACAACCAGAAGCCTGGGGATAAACTAATATCTCAATTAGAAATGATGATGGCGATTCTAAGCATATAACTCCGACTGTCGCTTGACGCTCTCTTTCATCTCATCTCTCAGCGTCTCTGGGGATAGAACGACCAGGTTGGGACCATAGCTTCTGAATAACGAGGACAGTTCGTAGTTTAACTTACAATCCAGGGAGAAAAAGGAATAATCTTCCAGTTTGGGGTTCTCACTACGCAGCACAGCCTGGTCTTCCTTTGTCAATTCGGCCTGATATGGATGAATTGGCTTTGTGCGAATATAGTTGGCGGATGACTTGTGAACGGCGAACACAACGTGTTCTACGGGTTTGTCCCAGTAATATGTCACGCCCACGATGTCATCAAAGAGTTCGTCGATATCAACCTGGCACTCCACATAAGGAATATTCTGTATTTCCTCATAAGCCTCAATCCTGTCCAGCGGAATATTGGCAATGAAATGCGGGTTGTATGGCAGTTTCTTGTCGCAGGTGGGAGTGCACAACAGGTACCATCTGTCCAGATACTGTTTAAGCATATAAGGGTAGGCGATGATTTCCTGTGCTTTTTCAGCATCAAATTTTCGGTATGTGATAGAGACAACCTTCTTGTTGGTTATGGCAGAGAAGAACCACCCTAAATACTCCTTGTTCTGAAGGAATTCGTTTGAACTGAAACTAATAACTTTTCTCTGCGGGGCACCATTCCCAGCGTCAAACTCACTACCACCGAAGGATAGCTGATTCCCCAGCTTTGTCTTCAGGTCATCCAGCCACACAAAGTTATCCAGTCCTGAGAACTGACCAAGTGCACTTAACACTTCATTGAGAAGCATTTTTTCATCGTCCGATAGTGGTTTTGAGAAGATGGATCTCGTCTGATCGGCATACCGAATAACTTTCTTTCCGTTGATGACCTTGCTCTCATCAAGGTCTATCTGGAAAATGTCCTCCATATCCCTCAAGTCCATTTCTATTGTACGCTTGCTGACCTGTAGGGCTTCGTCAATGCCTTTGAGAGAATCGTTCACTGCATTCAGCAACTGGGTGCGAGTGTAGTAATGATGCTGGTCCGACAGCATCCTATCCAGGATAATATATCTTACGACGGCGTTTTTGTTTGCTGGCATAGTGCTTCTAATTGGTTACGGAGACAAAGATACGGATATTTTGCGAAACGTATCTTCGCAAAAGAGCCCCGTCATTCCTGACGAGGCTCTCAAATATACAGCTGGGATTATTTACCTGGATTCATGTCCGCCATGAGCCAATCGCTGTCTGGACGTGTTATTAAGCGAGCGTTCGAATACGCCATCTGTAAGGTGAATATCGTCCTGCCAACGTAGTTGTTGATTTTCTTCTCCTTGTTGACCTTGTGCTCGACCACAAGGGCTACATCAATGACGTCCTTTTTCTCAAGCGCTAACGGGAGCAACAGAGAGAGCTGATGTTTTTCCACATAATACACAGGGATGGCAGTCTTATAGTTCCATGCGACACGGCTGAGTGTGATATTCAAGGCGTTTTTGAATCTTGTTGTCAAGAACTGCATCCAGTCATCATCCGCGAAGATGTCATCAGCCATTTTTTTGAAATAAGCCAGACGCTGGGGCCGGGGCAGAGAATCAGGATCATCATAGAAAGGATAACCTTCAGGTGCACCTTTTTTCACGAAGCCGAGAGGAAGCCGCTCTATGTTGTCCTTGATGAAGTGCTCCCAGTTTAGTGTTGGGACGGCGGCATTCGTGTCGTAGAAGAGATCACTGGAGTCCGTGAAATACTGGGCCCTCTTGGGGCGGTAAGGGAAATCAGTTATGATATTCTGGTAGTAGCTGTTCGCTGTTCCGAACGCAATGAATATCCAAGGTTGGGTAACTGCCTGATTCGAACCATCGTTCTTCTTGAAGAAGGCATAGATGGGCTCATAAATGTTGTTGACCAGTCCTGTATTGAACAGTGCATGCTCTTCGTTAGCGAGTATCTTGAGGACGGCATCTCGATTCTCCTCGGAGGCTTTACGTGTTTCTTCAGCGTCCTCAAACTGGAGGCGCTCGAACGTATAGCTTAGGTAATTCTTTAGGATGGGCTTCTTTTGCTTGTCCTCTTCAGAATAGTACCACCTTTCCTCAAGGGCAAGGTTAGTCGCAAGTTCGTTGATGGCCGCGTCCCAGCCATAGGTGGTAGAATTCTTGGGACGAGGGAAATAAGCAAAGGCATCTATGGCATCCCCAATAAAAGAACCCTGTTTCGGGTTTTTTCTTACACGTTCTTGTTTAACTCCAGAAAAAGCAGACGTGGACTCCGATGGTGTGCTAATCTCTTTCTTATCTCTTATAAGCACAGGCGCTTCATGTTGGGTCGGATCTCCTGAACGAAATTCAAAACGACCGCGGAACAAACATTCCACTGCCTGACGGATGCCAATAAAGCCCATCGCAAGAATCTCTGGTTTAAGCCCCTTGGCTCCAATCACTGCGAAGTTCTTCCAACCATCAGAGTCACCAGTGGCTTCGCGTAAGATCGCTTCAATCTGTTTTTTCAGATCTCTCTGGATGACCAACTTATTGGGAGCAATCCGAAAAGCGCGGAAGACGTCTTCCGAACCTTGCAACTGATACTGATCCATGAAGGAAGAATCCGGATATAATTCCGAGAGGACTTTTTCGACATCAACGGGGATGTCACTACGGGAGGCAATGAGTTCGTTGAACTTCTCACGGAACTCGTCATACTTGAGCCAGAACCCGGGAAGAGTGGGGGTTTGGGCATAGGCTCCTTCGATGAGGGCCTTCAATTCTAAATTTGTCATAAAACTTTAATTTTTATTTGTTTATGGTTATCTGCGATAACCTTCGCAGCATCAAACTCAAATACCGTTCCTGTCACCTTCTCCTGCCATTTTGTCGGTTATTGTAGAACGGCTCTGTTTTTCATGATGCAAAGATATTCCAACTACGCGAAGCCAATTTTCGCAAAGCTAAAAGAATGTCATATTGGCAAAATATTCTCTGTCCACCTTGAACTTCGGTGGACGGGGTGGACAGGGTGGACAGGAGTGGACAGCAAAAGTGAGAATGCTCGGCGGGGCCGGGCATTCTTCGTTAGAGGGTAGAGAGGTAGGTGGTGATGCCGTCGACATGGAGGTCAACGAGGGCCTGTTGGCCTTCTGGGCTGAGGAGGAAGGCGCAGTCGGAGGGGTTGTCCATAAAGAGGTTTTCGGTGAGGACGGCAGGGCAGGAGGTATAGCGGAGTAGGTAGAAGTCTTTCTCGAG
>CALZOH010000039.1 GCA_945827465.1 uncultured Prevotellaceae bacterium | reverse complement strand
TTTGCTATGCTGACAAAGTGCCTCAATTTCCCAAGTTAGTGGTTTTGCTATGCTGGCAAAGTACCTCCTTTTCCCAAGTTAGTGGTTTTGCTATGCTGGCAAAGTACCTCATTTGATCGAAGCAGACCTTATTACAATTGTAACAACCCATCATTATTGGAAATCCTTTGAAGTTGAAACAAAACCTCAGACCAAATGGGGAAAAACAGTCGAATAACCACCAAGCAAGAATCCTCATTCATACATTTTGAACGGTTCTCCATGGAAAGGCATCAATAAATCAATATAACAAGGTCTGATTACCACCATGATTTTGAATAAACAAGACACGTCAGCATGCCTTTTCGCCACAACAGGGCGTATTCCTCTGCGCCCTACGGTTTTCATCCGGAAATGATTCTGTTGCAGATGGAGAGTTCATATAGTATCGACTCAATAACGTTGTGATATGACTGAATTAATGGTAAAAATGTAGGGGCGTATCGCATACGCCCTCCACTTGAGCGAATACAAGTCCTGCTATATACATATAACCCAAAAATCAAGGTCTTATACACACAAACAATAGCTCTATTTCTCCTGTCGTAGTCTCATCTTTGCCCACAACAGGGCGTATTCCTCTGCGCCCTACGGTTTTCATCCGGAAAAAGGCTTCTACCGGAAATAAAACAAATTCTGTTCATCTGTTAAATGAACATCTCGTCGATATTTGTACGCCCAATAAGTGGTTGGTAGATAATGAAAATAGGAGATAAACACCTTATCAGCATTTACCTCCTATTAAAATCGAGTGGGCAGTGATGGATTCGAACCACCGAAGGCAAGAACCAGCAGATTTACAGTCTGCCCCATTTGGCCACTCTGGAAACTGCCCTCTCTTTTATTATTTCACTGCAAAGTTACAAAATTATTTTGTTAATGACTGCGCATAGTCAATCATTTTTATGGCTGTAACAGCATATTCATTGCCTTTATTGCCGAGAAGCCCCCCTGATCTCTCTTCTGCTTGCTCCAATGTGTTGGTTGTAAGCAATCCGTAGACTACGGGAATGTTGCCATGCAAGTTTAAATCAACAATACCTTGCGTTGCACCACTACAAATATAGTCAAAATGGGGTGTATCACCTCTGATAACACAACCTATGGCGATAATACCGTCTACCAAACCGCTTTTAGCCAATTGAGCAGCACCGAAAACGAGTTCAAAACTTCCGGGTACAGACTTGATGATGATTTTCTCGTCCTTAACGCCATATTGTTTAAGGGTTTCAACTACACCATTCAACAAACTTTGGGTGATTTGTTCGTTCCACTCGCTGACAACAACACCAAAACGCATATTTGACACGTCAATAGTGGAACTGACGCTCATATTATTAATATTGTAGAGACCTGAAGCCACTGCGAACAAATTAAGGATTAGTGTGAAACTCTTTCTATATACTTGTCAATTGACTCAGCCTCGGCACTCTTGGTGTATTTGGTCTTGACAATCTCGTAAAGTTTCTTGGCCTCAGCCGGTTTGTTCTGAGATTCAAGCAAAATACCGGCCTGTACATAGAAGATGGGGCTCAAAGTATTATTGTCGGCCATCTCGGCAGCCTTCTTCAAAGTAGAAATAGCCTTATCAACCTGTCCTAACTTGGCATAGCTATTACCCAAAGCACCTACCGATGCAGGAGATATCATGCAATCGTCGGAGGTATCAAACTTCTCGAGATATTTTACAGCATTCACCGAGTCGCCCTTCTGTGCATAACTCAATCCGGCATATAGATTTGCCAAGTTACCAGCGTCTGTGCTACTATATTTAGAAGCAATCTTCAAGAAACCAATGTATCCGGTATTGTCGCCATTGATTGCTGCATCGTAATTACCAGCTGCAAAGTATTCTTGACCTTTTGCCAAAATAGTATTGGCCTTTTCGGCATTAGGAACAGCTACTAACAAACGATAAGCATAAGCTCCACCGATAATCAGAACCAACGCAACAACTGCGCCGATAATTGTTTTTTTGTTTTTAACGAAAAATGCCTCTGATTTATTCAAAGACTCGTTCACATCTAATTGATTGGACTTATTAACTGCCATGTTATTTTATTTCTTAATATTATATTGTCAATTTTGCAGGCGCAAATTTACTCATTTCCGTTTGTTTAAGGAAATTATTTAATCTATTTTTTACCCAAGAAGAATTTTATCGGCTTTTTCAAAAGGCTTTTCAGAGATTCCGAGTAATTTTGCAGACATCAGTACAAGCCTATGTATTTAAAAGAAATTTCACTACTTAATTATAAGAATATTGCTGAGACACAGTTGGAGTTTTCACCCAAGGTAAATTGTATTGTCGGAAGCAATGGTGAAGGAAAAACCAACTTGATAGATGCTATTTATTATCTGTCATTTTGTCGTAGTGCCATTAATCCGAACGATTCACAGGTGATCAGACACGATTGTGACTTCATGATGCTACAAGGAAAATATCTACCCTTTGGTCATGGCGACAGCGAAACCATTTATTGCGGACTGAAGAAGCAACAAAAGAAGGTATTTAAGCGAAATGGAAAGGAATATCAAAGACTTTCAGAACATATCGGACATATTCGTCTCGTGATGGTATCTCCCCAAGACACGGATTTAATCTTGGGCGGAAGCGAGGTACGCAGAAAGTTCATGGACATGGTCATCTCGCAATATCAAGTGGAATATCTTCATCAAGAAATACGTTACCGAAAAGCATTACAACAACGTAACGCCCTGTTGCGGGCTTTAACAGAACCGGATGAAGCCTTTATTTCGATCTATGAAGAGGAAATGGCTCAAGCAGGAGAGTATGTGTCGAACCAACGCAGGACTTTTTTGCAGGAGTTTCTACCCATTTTCAGCCAAATATATCAACAACTGGCTGGTAAAGACGAAGGAGCCGACTTGAAATATGTATCACAAACCGACCGAGGAAGCCTTTTAACGCAAATTCAGGAGAGTCGGCCGAAAGATCGAATCATGGGTTTTTCGCTGTGTGGCACTCATCGTGATGATTTAAACATGCTGCTACACGATTTTCCCATTAAACGCGAAGGCTCACAAGGTCAAAACAAGACATTTGTAATTGCCTTGAAGCTGGCACAGTTTGTTTTCCTCAAAAATAAAGGAAAAAGCCATCTTCCCATTCTCTTGTTTGACGATATATTCGATAAACTCGACACGCAACGCGTAGAACAGATTGTAAAAATGGTTGGAGAGGACGATTTCGGCCAAATATTTATCACTCATACCAATAAGGACTTCTTAAAAGGAGTGCTCAAGGAAAATACGGATTATATCTTTCACGTTAACAACGGAGTTATCACAAGAAGTATATGAAAAGACAGCGGGAACATGCCATTGGAACCCTGATTAGGGAATATTTAAGGAGTGAGGGGCTTGAAACTCCTCTCAACGAATACCGGTTGCTCTCGTCGTGGGGAAAAATAGCGGGAAAAATTGTTGAACGAAACACGGGGAAGTTGTTTATCAAGAATGAAGTACTTTATGCCGAGATCAAATCACCTTCGTTACGCATGGATTTGATGCTGACCCGTACAGACTTGATGAATCGCCTCAATGCGGAAGTCGGCTTTCACGTCATTCGTGATATTGTCTTATTTTAGGAGCACCCGCTTCTGCCGAACTTTTACATGGACTGCCGCGATAGCTGTCCTTTGTCCATCAATCAGAAGTACACACTGCGTCCATCTTTACATCATACTCATCGGTGGGAACCAGTTCAACCATCTGTAAAGGAAACGCCAATCCTATTTTATAGATATTGTCATCCAGTTGGGCAAATAAACGGTCGTAATAACCCTTTCCCCTACCCAACCGATGACCGAACGAGTCGAATGCCACACCCGGAACAAGCGCCAAATCTATCTTTGGATGCTCGACAGGCGGCGTAACAGGCTCATCAATCCCATACGCACCTTTCTGAGTACTTCCCGGTCCGGTGTAAGGATGTAAAGAAAGCTGTTCACCCACTACTTTAGGCAAAAGAATGGTCTTCCGTTGATACCACTGACGAATAAACGAATGGGTATTGACCTCATTGGGCAGAGAATAATAGAGCAACACGACTTGGGCTTGAATGAAATGTGGGTCGCGTTCAATCTTTTCAAAAATTTGAGCAGATAACTGCAACAGTTCAGTCGGCTGATAGGTCCAAATACGAGCTGCGACTTCGCGACGCAGCTCGTGTTTGGAAGTATTGGAAGCATTCATCAGGTGTACTACTTCTCTACGTTGACTGAATCGGGCACAACGACTTTCTGCGGAAAGGCCATCCCTTCGTCAAACACCTGTTTGGCTTTGAGCAAACAAGGATCAGTCAGGTTGGAGTACATGATCTTTTGTTCTTCACCGTAGAAATCATCCAGAATAAACGCTATCAAGAAGCTATTGAATAAATCGTAAGACTTATTCAGCATAATATTACGACGTTTCAGTCCATTCTTTGCCGCATAGGCAGCAAACTTTTCAGGGAGATTCTGCTTTTCCAAGAATTTCACACACTCTTCCCAACCATCAAAGGTCTTTAACTTTTCACGATGTTCGTCCACATACATAAAAGCATACTGAGCAACGTGTCCTTTATATAATGCGTCTTGGAAATAAGAGGTTGTACCCATCGTATCAGCAGGTATAAAGAAATCCGGAGTTACACCTCCGCCACCATAAACCGTTCGACCGATGCGGGTAGTAAACTTTTCTCCCTTTTGATGAATACTATCTTCCGAATAATACTCTCCACTCTCAGCACGTTTGAGTAAATCCATTTGATAATTGACATCATTGCCGTTTTCATAGGGTTTTTGCAGGCAGCGACCCGATGGACTATAATAACGGGCAATTGTCAGGCGGAGCATACTGCCATCTTGGAACTGAATAGGCTCTTGCACCAAGCCTTTACCAAAAGTGCGGCGCCCAATAATGGTTCCACGGTCGTTGTCTTGTATTGCTGCCGTGAAAATCTCGCTTGAAGAAGCCGAAACCTCGTCAACCAACACAATTAAAGGAATGGCCTGATAGGAGCCACGTCCATCGCTCGTATATTCAGAACGGGGAGACTTGCGTCCTTGTGTATATACAATCAATCTATTCTTTGGCAAGAACTCATTAGCCATTCTGACAGCCGGTGCCATATATCCGCCACGATTTCCACGCAAATCTATAATCAGATTCTTAAATCCGGCATAATGAAGTTTAGCCAATGCAACGAGCAGTTCGGGATAAGTGGTATCGCTAAACGTATTGATGCGGATATATCCGGTTGATTCGTCAAACATATAGGCTGTATCAACGCTCTTAACCGGTATATCGCCACGCGTAATGGTATAATTCAGCGGTTTGTTGACACCTCGACGCAAAATAGTTAATTTCACTTTGGAATCTTTCGGTCCTTTCAGATGACTTTTGGCGTATTCATCGGTCAGAATATCACCCACAAACGTTGTATCATCCACTTCCACGATGCGATCGCCCGCTTGCAGTCCCACTTCCTCAGAAGGTCCCCCTTCAACAACACGGATCACACGGGCTGTATCCCTAAATATCGTAAAGATAATGCCGATACCCGAAAAACTACCTTTCAAATTCTGCATTTCATTCTCTACATCCTTAGCTGAAGTATAAGTTGAGTGCGGATCAAGCTCTGAAAGAATCTTGGGCATGGCCTGTTCCACCAAATCGGGCAAATCCACCTTATCAACATATTGGTCGTCAATAATGTGAAGCAAGTCATTAAGTTTATTGCTTGACGTGTTGATGATGTTCAGCCGATTGCCGGTAAAATGGTTGGCATAAAAACTGCCGATGAGAATACCAACAATCACACAGACAGCAATAATCAAAGGTATGTATCGGTAAGAGTTGTTTTTATTCATTTTATTTTTTCAGTTCGTCACTATTGATTAATTACTTTTCGTCTTGATGTAAATGGATAAGTTCTATATTGGCTTTGCTCAAAAGCTTCAGTCCATCGTCAAGGCGATACTTTTCTTCAAATACCACTCTCTTAATACCGGCTTGAATGATCAGCTTGGCACATTCGAGACATGGAGATGCCGTCACATAAAGAGTGGCACCGTCGCTGCTATTGTGTGAACGGGCTATTTTGGTAATAGCGTTGGCTTCAGCATGAAGTACATAAGGTACGGTAACATTGTTTTCGTCTTCACAGGTATTTTCAAACCCTGAAGGGGTTCCATTATAACCGTCACTGATTATCATATTATTCTTGACGATTAAGGCTCCTACTTGCAAACGTTTGCAATGAGAATTTTCAGACCATATTCGCGCCATTCTCAAATAGCGCTCGTCCAACTTTTGTTGTTTTTTCTCTTCGTATGACATTTACTCTCTGGTTTCTTTCTTGATTCCATCGCGAACAAGCAGTGCATGGACACTGGGCTCCTTCTTGCGGAAGTTTAAATATAATTGATGGGGATGTAATGTACCTCCTCGCTGTAAAATCTCACGTCGGAAACTCTCAGCAACCTCTCGATTGAAAATGCCCTTCTCCTTAAACAAAGCAAAAGCATCTGCATCGAGCACTTCAGCCCATTTATAGCTATAATATCCAGCTGCATAACCTCCCGTCATGATATGATTAAAACGTACACTCATACACGTTTTCAAATTTTGAGGGAAAAACTTGACACGCTTCCATGCCTTCTTCTCGAAATGTATCACATCGTCGGTGAGAGGCTCTTTCAAGGTATAATAAGCCATATCCAACATTCCTAATCCTACTTGCTGCAGGCACGAATAGGCTGCATTATACGTAGAACTGTCTTTGATGCGCTGAATCAACTCATCCGGCAAAGGTTCGCCCGTTTGATAATGGCGTGCGAAGGTCTTTAGAAAATCTTTTTCCAAAGCAAAGTTTTCCATTATCTGTGATGGCAACTCTACAAAATCCCAATACACGTTTGTGCCAGACATGGACTCAAAACGGCACTTGCTAAAAATTTCGTGTAAGGCATGACCAAACTCATGCAAGAACGTACTCACTTCACCTAACGACAATAAAGAGGGCTTACTGGGAGTTGGTTTGGTGAAGTTCATCACTAATGATACATGGGGGCGAATGTCTTCACCATTTTCAGAGACAGACTGTCCTTGAAAGAAGGTGGTCCAAGCTCCGCTCTTCTTATCTTCGCGTGGGAAGAAGTCTAAATAGAGTACTGCAAGGTAACTCCCTTCTTTGTCGAGAACTTCATAGGCTTCAACATCTTTCTGATAGACTGAAATATTGCGCTTACGCTTGAAGGTGATTCCATACAAGCGCTTAGCCAATGAAAAAATTCCGGTTTTGACACGCGACAATTCAAAATAGGGACGCAAAATTTCCGAATCTATCTGATATTTCTCCAATTGCAACAAATGGGAATAGTAACTAAAGTCCCAAGGCTTCAGACAGAAGGTCTCGCCCTCTTTCTGACGAGCATATTCACGTATGTCTTCAAAGTCACGACGACCTTGGGCTTTGTAAGAACGTATCAAACGATTGAAAAAACGGATGACAGTAGATGTATTTTCAACCATACGCAACTGCAACACGTAGTCGGCAAAACAATCATAGCCCAAAATACGCGCATATTCCAAACGATAATTAACAATCTTACGGACCAACTCCACATTGTTGTACTCATTATTGTGCGTACACAAGGTATTTTGAGCCATGAACAACTTTTTACGAAGCGAACGGTTTTTTACAAAGGTTATCACGGCATTGTAACACGGAGCCTGCAAAGTTAACATCCATCCCTTCTTCCCTTTATCGGCTGCCAAACGAGCTGCTTCTTCTTTTTGTAGCTCAGGCATACCCTCTAACTCCTCTTCACACGTTACCAAATAAGAAAAACGATTCTGATCCTTCAATACATTCTGTGAGAACTGCAGAGTCAGTTTTGAAAGTTCCAGAGAAATCTTTCGCAGTTGTTCTTTCTTGTCATCAGGCAACCCTACCCCTCTGCGTAAAAAGCCGTCATAAACATCCTTGAGCAGTTTGCTTTCTTCTGCATCTAACTGAGGCTTCGATTCGTAAACTTGCTTGATGCGCTGAAATAGTTGAGCATTAAACTGCACATCGTTAGAAAGTTTTGAAACTTTAGGCATCAGTGTCTGCGCCAAAGCTTCCAACTCATCAGACGTGTGACATCCCAGTAAATTACTCAAAACGGTCCAAGCCCGGTCAAGTGTCTTGCCCGATTGTTCCAAGGCAAGAATCGTATTCTTGAAGTTAGGAGTTTCAGACTGATGGATAATGGCATCAATCTCTTTTTCTTCTTCCTCTATACCAAGTATAATGGCTTCGCGAAGAACTGCAAGATTGATTTTATGAAATGGCACAGTGCCATGCGGAGTATTAAAAGGAGATAAAAATAGATTCATCATAAAATGATAGCTCAAATTCGCCTATTCTACGTTGATTTTATTTTGACGGTGCAAAGTTACTGCTTTCTTTTACTTTATGAAAGTTATTCCACAAATGATTATCATTCCCAATCAGAATGATCTTGCGAATACCGAACGAGTTCTTCAAAACGTGGGATGTAAATGCGCTTTCGTTCGAGTATCACCAATTGGTTTTCTTCCAAATGATTGAGCAAACGCGATAGTTTGAGACGCGTAGCCCCCACATAAATGGCCAAATCAGCCATTTTCCCCTGTATTATCTTCGATCCATAAGGTCTTTGAAAATTGCGCATACACACCTGAATTAGTTTGCGCATCAAAAGGTCTGATGGAGAAGTCCACAAAATGCGATCGGCCCGTTGCAGGCGACTGCACAATATGCCCAACACATTGAATCGGAACACTTCGTAAGTCAGCAAGATTCCGGTCACAAATTCTTTAGCGATGGTAAACATTTGGACATCGGTTTGAGCCGTAATGGTACGAGTATGATACTGCGAGATACCAAACAAATTTTCTATTCCCAAGTCAACAGGAGCTTTCAGTATCTCGTGAAAAATAACCTTATTGTTCTCAGAGCCATGTGAGACCTTCAACTCACCTTTTGTTACAAACAAGAGGTCTTTGCAGGGAGCTGTTTCTTTGCAAATGACATTACCGACCACAAATTTTTGGAAGTGAAACTTGGTTTTTGAAAGCAATTCATCCATATCACGGCGTCCCAGCCCTTGAAAAAGGGGTAAACTCAATAGGATTTCAGAAAAAGAATCTTGTGACTCCATTATTTTAAAATTTTGGATGTTAGAGATGGCGAACACCAAGACTGAAAACTTCCGATTGAGTCTGCATACACAAAGTAGACTTGCAATTGGTCATTATTCTGCAATACTTCTTGGGCTTTGTCAAGTCCCATCACCATAAAAGCAGTAGCAAACGCATCTGCCTCTGTACACGTTGGCGCTATCACAGTGGCCGAAAGGATGGAATGTTGAACCGGATAGCCTGTCTTAGGATCTATGGTATGAGCATATTTCTTTCCATCCTTGAAATAATAATTGCGATAGTTGCCACTGGTTGCTAAAGCCACATCGGTGAGTTGTAATATATTTTGTAGAGGCTGCTGCGCATTCGTGTTGTCATCCTGCGGCTTAGTGATACCGATAGTCCAATTCTTTTGTTGTTCGTTCACCCCCTTGGCACAGATTTCCCCTCCGATCTCAATCAGATAATTTTCTATGCCTTTCTTCTGCAACAGAGCTGCCACACAATCGCACCCAAATCCTTTTGCAATGGCACTGCAATCAAGCATCACAGAAGGATTCTGTTTCACGAGTTGCTGACCTTGTAGGTGTACTTTATCGTAACCTACATATTGCAACAAACTGTCAATTTGCTCTCGCCTTATGTTGTCACTGTTCTTAAATCCAAATCCCCAGGCATTCACCAATGGTGCAACTGTTATATCAAAGGCTCCATCGGTGGCTTTTGACACTTCGACTGCCTTACGAAACACTTGACGGAACAAAGTATCAGTAGCAAAACTCTTGTTGCTATTGATCAGACTAATGGTACTCTTTTTATTGAAAGTTGACAGCGAGCGGTCAACCCCTTCCAATTGCTCCCGAATATCACGATAGAGCGACTGACGACTTTGATAGATGATATGGTAAGTTGTTCCAAAGATGTTTCCTTCGCATTTTTGATAAGGAACAGGCTTTCGCGAGTCGCGAATCACCCATATCGTACCTACCAAAAGAAGCACGAAGAGCGCCATTTGCCATATACGCCGAGTCGTCAATTGATTCATCTTTCCGGAAGTTAAATATCAAACACTAAATTGAACGTACCACCAAGATTATGGGTATCATTCTTGCCATATCCGGGTACATACCACGCTTGCCCCACAGTGGGTATCTCTTGACTCAATCGCATACGATAACGCAAAGACCAACCCACATGGAATATCTTCCATATCTTGGCTTCCAAACCGAACACCAATTCGCCCCAAGAAACATTTGACTTGAGGTCATTGAAAATATAGGGCGCATGATCTCCCCATACAGGGTCAACCAGGTCTGGTCCGGTCAAATCGTAAGTAATTTTGGTGTAGGCATATCGTAATCCACAAAAAATACGATTGCCCGAACGCTTGTCACGAGCCAAATTGTAGTCGCAACCAATACGAATAAATGGCGAAGAGGTTTTAAAATGCAGATCTGTCTCATCGTCTTGATGGTCACTATGCCCAAGACCAAGTTCAACGACGGGGAAATATGTTCCTTTGATATTCATGCGAACAGCACCTTCCAACTGACCATAGTTGGCTATCTGATATAGGATTGCCCCCAATAAATCGCCTGACACCGACACACCTTCAAAGAAACGAAGAGGCTTTTGCTGCAGAAATAAGGCCAAAGAATCCACTTCCGACTGGTATTGTACACCGGTGGTGCGCACCTTTTGAGGAGTCTGAACAGTCGCCTCATTTTGTGCATTCACTTCCAGTCGTGCAAAAAGGCAGAAGGAACTAATAAGTACTAAAATAAATCTGCAGGTTCTCTCGTTCATCATAATTTACCTCGGGTTGTAATATGACTATGCTGTCGATGGCTGTCGGAAAATCAGCTGTTGGGATACGTGGACTCACACTCACTCCTGTAATGGTATGAAAAAAAGCAGTACTGCAATCCAATGAAACAAAATGGGGTACGTTGGTATGCTCTACTACAACTTGATCAACCACAGTTCCTGCTTTTGTCTTAAAACAAAACAATAAAGTGTCAGAGGTCTGCACATAACCCATCGGAAGATTGATTTGGTTGAAATTAACAAAGCGGTTTAAGATTAAAGTATTGTTCTTTCCTCCTGCTATCACACTCAGAGTGTCGGTTATATTTGTAACAGCACCCGATGACGAATTATAAAACCGAGCACTAAGATAAACCGTATTGTTCAGCGGACAATCTGTACTGCTGCATCCGGCAATAATCAGCGCCGGCAATAACCAAGCACCCCCCATTCTGATGACAATACACCTTGACAGAGAGTGAAACATACGGAACAATATTTTTTGTAGATTAAAAATCATCCTCTATCTGATAATTGTTACGATTGGCGGAGTTACGACTGATGAGTTCACCCAAAAAACCGGTCATAAAAAGTTGAGTTCCGAGTATCATCATCGTCAACGACAGATAAAAATAAGGCGAATCGGTCACTAAAGGCGCCCGAAGACCATTTGAAAGGGCACATAACTTGGTAGCACCGACTATCACGATGGCAATAAAACCGATGAAAAACATCAATGAGCCCAAGAAGCCGAATACGTGCATGGGTTTCAGGCCAAACTGAGTAAGGAACCACAAACTAAGCAAATCAAGATAGCCATTGAAGAAGCGATTAAGACCGCCAAACTTTGTACTTCCATACTTGCGGGCTTGGTGGTGCACCACCTTTTCACCTATTTTGCTAAAGCCTGCATTCTTGGCCAAATAAGGAATATAACGGTGCATCTCGCCATATACTTCGATATTCTTCACCACCTTCAGACGATAAGCCTTTAATCCGCAGTTGAAGTCATGTAAATTATGAATCCCACTCACTTTGCGCGCCGTGGCATTAAAAAGTTTGGTTGGCAGAGTCTTTGAAAGCGGATCATAACGTTTCTTCTTGTATCCGGAAACGAGATCATACTTCTCTTCCATAATCATACGATAGAGTTCAGGAATCTCATCGGGCGAATCCTGCAAGTCTGCATCCATCGTAATCACCACATCCCCCTTTGCTTTCTTAAATCCCTGGTAAAGAGCAGCTGACTTTCCGTAGTTACGGCGGAAACGAATGCCATGAACGGTATCATTTTCCTTAGATAATTCTACAATTTTATCCCAAGAAGAGTCGGTACTTCCGTCATTGACAAAAATCACTTCAAAACTATATTGATGAACTTCCATCACTCGCTTAATCCAAGCGAAGAGTTCTGGAATACTTTCTTCTTCATTATACAAAGGAATGACTACAGATATATTCATTAGGTAAACTATTTTCTTAATGATTTTGTTTTAATAAAAAAGGCCGTAGGAATTGAAAGAATAACTCCTATCAGCAGATTAAGATCAACAATATTTGCAGCCAACATGAGAGGCGTAACACTTCTGAACATCTCTTCAAGGCTTTTGAAACCTGTCGTAGTGAGCGCTTCATTAATTTGTGACTGCATTTGTGGTGAGGAAAGGAGTTCCTTCATTTCAGGACGTTGCAACTGCGCTATATTTGCTTCAATAAAACTGCCTTCATCAAACATTGTGAAGTAAATATAAGTCACGCCACCTAAAATAACGGTAGCATAAAGATACATGAGATAGCAAAACAAAAAGGCTCTTACAAAGTCAACCGGGGCATCAGCCCTTACTTGTCCCTCAAAATATCGCGCCAAGAAATAACCCAAGAGAGGCGCACCCAAAACTATCAATGGAACCAACGAGTGCAAGAACGATACTTGGAATCCGGCAACCATACACAGCAGTCCTAAACACCAATAAAGGCCCAAAATACCTCCCAATTGCATGGCGTAAGCATTGGTTTGCCTAAAAACGTCCGAAAAAAGAGCCATATCCTATATACCTATTCTTTAAATCTCTGCAAAGTTAGTGCAATTCGTGAGAAGAAAAAGCAAAATGCCACATTGTTTTCATTTGCTGACACCTTCATGAGGAATGGTTTTAACCCAAATCGGTCATTAGCGTTATGATGATAACAACTCTTGTTTTTGTTCAGATGTCTCTACGTTTTGAGGGCGCAATGGGGTTCCATTGCAACCGAAAAACGGAAAGGCAGATGACAAAAAGAAAGTTTGTTTGCGCATAATAGTCTAATGACCGATTTGGGTTTAATACTTTTAGGCATCATAGAGCTTCCCAACGAACTTATCTACATGAATACTCTGAAGAATAAAGCAGTTTTTTCAGAAATGTATTTTGTAGAATCAATAAAAACCCGTACTTTTGCAGCCGGTTTTGGTTCCGTAGCTCAGTTGGATTAGAGCAACGCCCTTCTAAGGCGTGGGTCTTGGGTTCGAATCCCAACGGAATCACTCCGTGAAAAGAGGGTGTGTCAATTGGCACATCCTCTTTTCGGTTTTATATTGGAACATCTTTTAGATCAAAGCAAAGATTATCGAACAAGTGTAGAAGCGTATCGCATACGCCTGACGTAAACGAAAAGGCATGTCAGCTGAATAATTCCCCAATTATACTATTTGGGCCGGAAAGCGATATTCACTCTCCGGCCCAAATGAAAAAAACTGCGGTATTTGTCCCTACGTTGTCGGCTGTTCGAGAAAGTCCTCCGTAGTGAGTGGGTCGTACCTTCCGTGCTTGAATTCGATGATGACCGAATGACTTTCGAGGGAACGACAGGTATGATATTGCCCCATCGGAACATGGCAGGCGCAGCAGTCCGTACCCGGTTGCAGGCGGTAGCAGTCCGTTTCGTTACCGTCGGCATCGTAGAATACCTCTTCCACGCATCCACGAAGGCAAACCACGTCCTCACTTGTCTCGTTGTGTCGGTGGATAGGAATCACAGTACCCGGCTCCAAAGCATTGAGCATTCTCATCGCACCTTCGTCAACCGAATCCCTCAGGTCGAAGTGCATCCTCAGCCGAGATGAAGCCTTCGCCTGCTCACTCAATTGGTCTAAAAATTCTTTGTCAAACTTCATCTTCTATCTTTTAATATAGCATGGCTAAAGCCGAAACCTACAACACTACCCTCTCTTTGCCAAAGTTTGGATGAATTCAGCAAGTTGTTTTATTTGTTTGTCAAAATCCAATTCATTACGGCTCACTTGCAGGCATCGCTCTGACATAGCCTCATAGTCAGCATCCGACATGCGATTAAGTTTCTCAATGTTTTGTGTCAGTGCTTCGTAGTCACCCGGGGAACTGATCATACCGACCCTATGTTCATTGATAAAATGGGCTCCTTCACCACCTCCGCAAAACAAGATAGGAAGCCCTTGAGGCAAGATATCATAGATTTTTGAAGGAACGGCTCCCCGTATGCGAGTGGCAAGTGGCACTATGCCTGCATCCATTTCACGCAGCCTGTCGGCTATCTCCTCTTTGGCTACAAAACCATGAGCCTTCACGTTGCAATGAGGATGCTGCTGGATATAGGCCTCGATTTCGGGTAACTGTCGTCCGCCACCCAAGATGTGGAACTCTACACCTAATTGTTCAAAGGATATTTTCCGCACCAATTCTTCTACATTTTGCGCAACGCCCAACATACCGCTGAAAACTACTTTCAACGGCACGCCTTTCTTCTTGGGGGGTCGGACGAGGCTGTAACGTTGCAGGTTGCGATAGAGAAATAGTTGTCCCCGATTCCTAAAAGTGGAAATGTGGTCCAATATCTCCTGGCTTTGTCCCATAATGCCATCGGCAGTTCTATATAGGAAACGCTCCAAAGCCGCCATAAAGCGATAGCTTTTGTCGGTTTCGCGCATTACGCCCATATCAACAGCTGTAGTAGGCCAAATATCACTTACGTTCAGCAGGCAGCAACGCCGGTAAAGATATTTAAAGATCAACATGGCACTACTCGCAACTACGAGAGTCGGAGTTTGAATAATCACGCAGTCGTAGCTCTTGATACGTCGCCATCTGAAAGCAAAGAGCCAAATGGTCACGGCCAACGAAAACATGTTTAGCACTCGCGCAATGGGATGACGACTCACGGTGGCATAGAGCCAGTATCGGAATAAAGTCATACCTTGGTACTCCTCGCGACGGAAGAGGCATCCACGATAACCCTCAAAAATCTTTCCTTTTGGATAATTGGGCAGCCCGGTCAGCACCTCTACGTCACATCCATTTTCTTTTAATCCTTCTGCCATATTGGCCAGCCGTGAAGGGGCTGCTCCTACTTCCGGCCAATAGCGTTCGGCAACAATCAGTATTTTCATGAGATAAAATATTTGACCCGATTCTCAAAATAAATGTAAAGAACTTTACACGGTATGAATCGGTTGTATTCAATAGAGTAATAATTATCTGCCATCTCTATTTGTTTTGCGCCCTCAACATGTATTCTTTTGATGTCTGCATCTGTCGCAAGGTGAATAATCGAGATAGCCTTTCCCGCATAAATATCTTCGACGAGAAGTCCCTCTCTCTGCATGCTCCAACGCCTTCTGCAGGGTTGAACAAATCCGTTGTGTTCCGCAATGATTTCATGCGACTCATCTTTTATTATCTTAATTCGACAACGTTTACCCACTCTAAATCCGCCCCATACTGCACTACTATTATTATCCTTGTTTGAGTCTGGTATAACACAATTATGAGCAATCGTTGATCTTTCATATTGACGGCGCTCATTTTTATTGTAAGTAGAAATACCGGTATCTACAACGAATGGTTTTCCATCGATTCTCAATTCATACGTAAGCGAATCTGCATGTGTATGTCCCGGTTGATAAGTAGCTGTAATGTTTCCACAATCAATTCTTACTTCATGGTGTGCAGAATGGAATATTCGATATCCTGATTCACTCAGCCTACTTTCACTCGCTTCAATATTAAGTTGTCGGGCGTAATTAATTATTCTTTCTGAATGGGGTGCTATATGGAGAGCTGCATCATTAAAGAAAGGCCAACTTCCGTCTTTATAGCTAATGGCCTGCAACCATCCTATTTGTCTGCAAGCGTATTGTTTCAATTTTTCTGCTAATGCCCGCTTATTTCTGCCAAGTGCAAAGTTAATTGCATCCAGCAAACGGTCAAGAAGGATGGAATGATACATTGGCGATTGCTCATAATGTGCTCCATCGGCCAGCGTCTGCTCATCCAATTCGGTCATCAATAGACGTGTCGATTTCTTTAGCCATTTTTCATGATCAAAATAAAGAGCGGCAATCAATAGGCTGATACAATCTTCTAACAGATGATTTCCAAGTAAATGGAATTCCAATTTCTTTTCCAATAATGTATACTGACTCCATAGGGCATTTTCACGTACTTCGGTTGCACACTCAGGGTACTTACAGAAAAATTTTATCCAATTAATGCCCCTCAAAGCTGT
Source organism: uncultured Prevotellaceae bacterium (assembly GCA_945827465.1). Classification (GTDB taxonomy): domain Bacteria; phylum Bacteroidota; class Bacteroidia; order Bacteroidales; family Bacteroidaceae; genus UBA6382. Next base: position 344 of record CALZOH010000039.1, on the reverse strand, counting down.
GGGATAAGGGTCTAATCCAACTTGATTTTCCTTAATGTCTCGAATAAATACATCTATCCAATGGCAGGCCTCATCTTTTGAAAAATTTGTTTGGTGTAAGAAGTCAAAATAATTGAGATTATATGCCCATAACATTCCATGTTCCTGGAAGTTCCAGCCCGAAAATGAATGAGACTGATTCAGAAAACGAAATTCACCATTGATTAAACAAATTGGTTTTTCTATCCACTTTGCAGGCAGTAATATCGGCTGATGATATGGAGCAATTAATTCTTTATAATGAGCGTGTATACATCTATAATATATTTGATAGAATATCTGTTTTACTTTAAGGTGTATGACCG
>CALZOH010000038.1 GCA_945827465.1 uncultured Prevotellaceae bacterium | reverse complement strand
GCTGGCAAAGTGGCTCATTTTTCCAATTTAGTGGTTTTGCTATGCTGGCAAAGTGCCTCCTTTTGTCAAGTTAGTGGTTTTGCATGTGTGCAAGGTGCCTCCCTTTGCTTAGGTAGTGGTTTTGCTCGGCGTGCAAGGGTCTCCTTTTTCTGCGATAGCCATTTTGCATGTATGATATTGTTCTACTGTTTGTCGGGGAAGGATGGATTATTCATGAGGAATAGGTGATGGGAGTGCTTTAAAATATCAACCGGTCATCAAGAATCGTTGAATGGCATTCTTAATGACCGGTTGGTGTATGGGGGTGTCCGGGTTGCTTTCCTTTCACCCGTTTTGCAGGGAAAAATCCGTTTAAACTTTTTTATTTAGAAATAGTTGACGGTTTCACCTTTTATATCTGACAACAGGTGGTTGGCTAACTTGCTGGCACCGATTCTGAACCAATTTGGGTCTAACCATTCTTCGCCCAGCAATTCCTTTACCAAGGTGTAGTACTTGATGGCGTCTGCCGTAGTTTTGACTCCTCCGGCAATTTTAATTCCTACTTTTCTACCCGTTTCTTCGTAATATTCCTTGATAGCTTTACACATTACGTAAACGGCTGCCGGAGTGGCTCCCGGTTCCACTTTTCCGGTTGAAGTTTTGATGAAATCGGCATCGCTATACATGGCCATGAGCGCTGCTTTCTTAATATTGACGGCTGTTCCCAATGCTCCTGTCTCCAAGATCACCTTCAAGGTTGTTTCTTCGCCGCAGGTAGCCTTCAATTCGCTGATCTCATCACTTACTTGCTCGTAATCGCCGCTGAGAAAATAGCCTACGGGCATCACGACATCTATTTCTGTGGCGCCATCCTTCAAGGCCAGTGCCGTTTCAATGGTTTTTACTTCAGGAAAGGTCTGTGACGAAGGAAATCCACCACAAACGCTTGTAATCTGAACATTGTCAGCTTCTAACGAAGTGCTTACTATTGACGTAAATCGGGGATACACGCAAATGGCAGCTATGTGTGGAAAGTCGACGTTCTCCTCCGAAAAATGGTTTACTTTTTCGGTTAGCTGAAGAATGCTTTCCTCGTTGTCGGTGACCTTGAGTGATGTAAGTTCCATACATCCAAAGAGAAATTTCTTTACCTCTGTGGTGTTGTTTTCAGCCTCCTTTTCTGCAATGAGCTGCTTGGCCGCTTCTTGGACGACCTCATCATGCAAATGCAGGTTGTATTTATCAAACATTTGAAGGTAAATGGATTCCATCTTCTCTTCTTCATGTGAATGATCACAGTGATTGTGGCAGTGGCAATGTTCTTCCGGTCTCATGCGTTTAATTTTTGATTGTTGATATGTCTGTTTGCGTCTCTATTTGTCTTCTTCTCAATGGTTTTCAGGAATGCTTCCGTCAGGTTAACCCCTGTTTGGTTGGCCAGGCAGATGAGTACCCACAGCACGTCAGCCATTTCTTCTGATAGGTTAGCCTTTTCTCCTTCCTTAAAACTCTGTTCGCCGTATTGGCGAGCTATAACTCGGGCTAATTCTCCCACTTCTTCAGTCAGGCAAGCCATGTTTGTCAGCTCGTTGAAGTATCTTACTCCAATGGTTTTGATCCAATGATCTACCAATTCTTGAGCTTCTTGCAGGGTGATATCTTTCATGCAACAAAATTACCGAATTAATTTCTTTATGTGAGGTTCTCTGTTTTATTCTTTGTTCTTTGAATCCATCAAGATAGTCACCGGTCCGTCGTTCAGCAGTTCTACTTTCATGTCGGCACCAAATTCTCCGGTTTGCACTTCCTTTCCGATGGCCGACGATAACACTTTGCAAAACTCCTGATAGAGTGGGATAGAGATGTCATGTGTTGCTGCTCGGAACCAGGAGGGTCGGTTCCCTTTTTTAGTGGATGCCATCAGGGTAAATTGGCTGACAACGAGTATCTCACCGTCAATGTCCAGAATAGATTTATTCATCACGCCGTTTTCATCATCAAATATGCGCAAACCGGCTACTTTCTTGCTGAGCCATTCAATGTCTTCGTCGGAATCATTTTGTTCAATTCCTAATAAGATGAGGTAACCTTGTCCGATATGTGACTTAATTTTTCCATCGATGGTGACTGATGCGTGGCGCACCCTTTGTATGACAATTCTCATGATAAGTTGTTTTGTTATGGATGTAGTTGTTGATAGATGTTAGTTCCTTTTTTTGGGCCAAGAAGTTCACAGATTTCGGCTTCAGAGGCTTCGCTGATCCGTTTGAAGCTTTTGAAATGGCGCAGAAGGAGTGTTTTGGTCTTTTCGCCCACTCCCTTGATCTCGTCAAGCAGCGAATGCGTCTGCTGTTTGGCTCGTTTCTCGCGGTGAAAGGTAATGGCAAAGCGGTGCACCTCGTCCTGCATCTGTGTGAGCACTCTGAAGAGCTCATCGGTCTGTTTCAGCCCGATGGTGACAGGCGGATTTCCAAACAACAATTCGTTGGTGCGGTGCTTTTTGTCCTTGGCGAGTCCGGCGATGGGGATGTCCAGATGCAACCGGTCTTCAATGATGCTGCGGGCACACTCCATCTGTCCTTTTCCACCGTCTGTGATGATTAAATCAGGCATTCTTTTTCCTTCCTCAAGGAGTCTTTTATACCTGCGTTCTATTACTTCTTGCATCGAAGCATAGTCGTTGGGCCCGACAACGGTCTTAATGTTGTATTTTCGGTACTCTTTTTTGTTAGGTTTCAGCTTTTCAAATACTACGCAGGCAGCGACGGCGTTGTCACCCTGTATATTTGAGTTGTCGAAGAGCTCAATGCGGTAAGGGAGCTTCTTCAAATGCAGATGGTCTTGTATTTCCTTCATCAAGCGGGTACTTTTTTGTTCCGGGTTGAGCTTGTCGCTCTGCTTGATGCGTTCAATTTTATATTCTCTGACGTTCAGCTCCGACAATTTAAGTAACCGGTGCTTCTCGCCGCGTTGCGGCACGGTGATAATGGTATTCTCGAGCGCCAGGTCGATGTGGAATGGCAGGATGATTTCCCTGCTTCGAGAGCGGAATCGCTGTCTTAACTCAACCACAGCAAGTCCGAGCAGGTCTTCAGGTGTTTCGTCCATGGATTTTTTCATTTCGATGGTGAAGGCTTGGGTAATATTGCCGTGAGCGATGTGTAAAAAGTTGACGTAAGCCGTATTTTCGTTGGTATCGATGTTGAAAACATCCAAGTTATTGAAGCTGCAGTTGACAACTTCGCTTTTCGTCTGGAAGGTTTGTAGCAAAATAATCTTTTCCTTGAGCTCCTGCGCCTTCTCGAAGTTCAATTCTGCGCATGCAAATTGTATCTGCTCCTTGATGTGCTCGATCAATCCCCGAATATTTCCCTTTAAAATCTCCTTGCACTCTTCTATGTTGTCGAGATAATCAGCTCGGCTTTGTCGGCCAACGCATGGTCCTTTACATTTTCCTATTTGGTAGTTGAGGCATAGCTTGTAATCACCGCTGTCAACCTTCTGCCGCGAAAGATTGAAGTTGCATGGGCGCGGTAGATATGCCTTTTGGAGTAGATCTAAGAGAGCGTTGATGGCGTAGGAATGTATATAGGGGCCAAAATAGTCTCCTTTTATTCCGGAGCTGGTTCTGATTTTCAAGATTCGGGGATAATCTTCGTGGGTGATACAGATGGAGGCGTAAGTTTTGTCGTCTTTGAGCAGAACATTATATTTCGGCTTGTACTTTTTGATTAAGTTGTTCTCCAATAAAAGGGCGTCTTCTTCGCTGTTGACCACGGAGAAGGTGATTTTATCTATCTGTGAAACGAGTTTCCTTGTTTTTGGGTGTTCTTGCTCCTTGTTAAAATATGATTGGACTCTTCTCTTCAGATTTTTTGCCTTGCCCACATAGATGATAGTTCCCGATGAGTCGTAATATTGATAACTCCCCGGTTTTTCCGGCAGTGTGCTGATGAAAAGTTTTAGTTCCTCCAGCTTTTTACGATCATTTTTGCTCATCACAATCGTGTTTCACGTGAAACGTTATCGATTTAACAATATCAATAACACGTCAATATCGTTGGGAGAGACTCCTGGTATTTGTTTGGCCTGTGACAATGTTTCCGGATCGATTCTTTCGAGCTTTTGTCTCGCTTCCGTCGAAAGCTGAGTGATCTCGCTGTACTTAAATCGGCCTTTTATGCGGATGGCATCCAGTCTGCGCATCTTATCTGCGATTAATCTTTCCCGTTCAATATATCCGCGATATTTCAATTCGATTTCCGCGCTTTCTTTTACCTCTTCCTTCGTTGTGGGGATTTGGTCGATGAGATTTCTGAGTTTCTCAATTTGTGCAGACAATGTCTGCATCGTTAATTCCGGCCTTTCTATGAGGTCTTTTATTTTGCATCCTTCCCTTAACGGAGTGCTTCCGATTTGTTGCAAATAGTCGTTGATGTCTTTCGGCTTTATCGATGTTCTTTGGCAGAAGTCAATCAGTTTGTCCGTCCATTCTTTTTTCGTGGTAAATTGGCGCTCTTGTTCGGAACTGATGGTTCCTAATTTGATGCCGAAGGGTGTGAGGCGTGCATCGGCGTTGTCTTGTCTGAGTAATATTCTATGTTCGGCGCGCGAGGTAAACATTCTGTAGGGCTCATCAACGCCTTTCGTGGTCAGGTCATCGATGAGTACGCCGATATAGCTTTCGTCTCTTTTCATGACAAAGGGTTCTGAGTTGCTACATTTCAGTGCGGCGTTGATTCCGGCCACGATTCCTTGACCAGCGGCTTCTTCGTAGCCCGTTGTACCGTTTACTTGTCCTGCAAGAAACAGTCCGTCGATCACTTTAGACTCTAATGAGTGCTTCATTTGGGTTGGATCGAAGAAGTCATATTCTATGGCGTAACCGGGACGATATATTTTTGCATCTCTAAAGGCCGGTATTTTATGAATGGCCTCTAACTGGATGTTGAGAGGCAGACTGGATGAGTAACCGTTCAAGTAATATTGGTTGGTGTTGGTTCCTTCCGGCTCCAGGAATAGCGGATGCTTGTCTTTCTCGGGGAAGGTATGAAGTTTTGTTTCGATGCTCGGACAGTATCGGGGTCCGATGGATTGAATTTGTCCGTTGTAGAGCGGAGAGTCTTTTAATCCCGATTTTAAAATCTCATGAGTTTCTTCGTTGGTGTTGCAAAGCCAGCAGGGAAGTTGGAGTAATTGGTGTTCGCGAGTTCTATATGAGAAGCGATGGAAATCATTTTCTCCCTCTTGCTTGACTAGTTCTTCAAAATGAATGCTTCTTCCGTCGATGCGAATCGGTGTGCCCGTTTTCATTCTGTCGACGTGAATGCCGTGTGATGCTATTGATTCAGAAAAATGATGTACGCTGGGTTCGGAGATGCGTCCACCTTCCACCATGTGGTGCCCGATGTGCATGAGTCCGTTTAAAAATGTGCCGGCAGTAACAATGACGCTCTTTGCGCTGATGGTTACTCCCCAGATGGTTTCTATGCCGACGGCGCGTTGACCTTCGGTGAGGAGAGTTCTGGCTTGGTCTTGCCAAATGCTAAGCCCTTCTGTGTTTTCCAAAACCTCTCTCCAGGTTTGGCTATATTTATTTCTGTCGCATTGCGCCCTTGGGCTCCACATGGCAGGACCTTTGGAGCGGTTGAGCATCCTAAATTGAATGGCGTTTTGGTCGGTGATCACACCCATCATTCCTCCAAGTGCATCGACTTCTCTGACAATTTGACCTTTAGCAATCCCTCCGACGGCCGGATTACAGCTCATTTGGGCAATTTTTTCCATGTCCATGGTAATGAGACATGTTTTGGCTCCCATCGTGGCCGCTATGCGAGCAGCTTCACATCCTGCGTGTCCGGCACCAATGACAATGACGTCAAAGCTAAAATCTGCTTTCATTGATTGTTTGATTTGTCATGCAAAATTACGCCAATTTCATCACGTGACAAGTAGTGTAGGTTTAATAATGACAGGTATCTGCGGCGTGTGTTTCCCGTGAAACATGATTGGGAGCCCAACTTTTTGTCTAAGTAATCTTTTAAAGGCTTAAAAAAACTTTGTGGTAAAAAGATAAAAAGGTAATTTTGCATGGGCTTTCAGTCGAGATTGCCCGTAATAGAGCCTTTTAGAAAATCAATTATTAAATAACTAAATCAATTCAATTATTTATGTGGTTAATTAAATCTTCCATTGGAAAGAAGGTGGTTATGTCTGTTACAGGACTTTGCCTCATTCTTTTCCTAACATTTCATGCCTGCATGAATGCTGTTGCTCTCTTCGATGGAGAAGCCTATAATGGAGTATGCGAAATGCTTGGTGCGAACTGGTATGCTGTTGCTGGTACGGTTGGACTTGGCGCTTTGGCAGTGCTTCATTTTGTCTTTGCCATTATTCTGACTTTGCAGAATAAAAAGGCTCGTGGAAGCAATCGTTATGCAGTTGTTGACAAACCCGAAAAGGTAGAGTGGGCATCTCAGAATATGTTTGTTCTGGGTGTGATTGTTATCTTGGGTTTGATTCTCCATTTTTATGGTTTCTTCTATAACATGATGTTTGCCGAGCTGACCGGTATTTCAACTGGCGCAATGGTAAATCCTTCCGATGGAACTGCTTTGATGCAGATGACTTTCGGTAATCCTGTTATGGCAGTTCTTTACATCATTTGGTTTGTGGCTATCTGGTTCCATTTAACACATGGTTTCTGGAGCGCAATTCAGACATTGGGTTGGAATGGCAAAATTTGGTTCTGCCGTTGGAAACTGATCGGTGCGATTTGGGCTACCGTCGTTATGTTACTATTTGTGGTTGTTGTTCTCAAGTTCGCTTTCTGCGGAGCTTGCTGTTAATGTGACCGCTGTCAAGTTTTAATCTCACAAAATAGAAATAAAAAATTATGACTACAATCAATTCTAAAATACCTGAAGGTCCTATTTCAGAGAAATGGACAAACTTCAAAGCGCATCAAAAGCTGGTCAATCCTGCCAACAAGCGTAAGCTCGACATTATTGTGGTAGGAACCGGTTTGGCTGGTGCCAGTGCTGCGGCTTCATTGGGTGAAATGGGCTTTAAAGTAAAGAATTTCTGTATTCAAGATTCTCCTCGCCGTGCTCACTCAATCGCTGCTCAAGGTGGTATCAACGCTGCCAAGAATTATCAGAATGACGGTGACTCCATCTATCGTTTGTTCTATGATACGGTTAAGGGTGGTGACTATCGTGCACGTGAAGCCAATGTATATCGTTTGGCTGAAGTGAGTGCCAATATTATTGACCAGTGCGTGGCTCAGGGTGTTCCCTTCGCTCGTGAATACGGTGGTTTGTTGGCTAACCGCTCGTTTGGTGGTGTACAAGTAAGTCGTACGTTCTATGCAAAGGGTCAAACAGGTCAGCAGTTGTTGCTGGGAGCCTATTCAGCTTTGATGCGTCAAGTACATGAAGGTACCGTAGAGCTCTACACCCGTTATGAAATGGAAGATGTGGTTATCATCGACGGTCGTGCTCGTGGTATTATTGCCAAGAACATTGTAACCGGTAAGTTGGAGCGCTTTGCTGCTCATACAGTAGTACTGGCTACCGGTGGTTATGGCAATACTTACTTCCTTTCAACCAATGCGATGGGTTGCAACTGTACTGCTGCTATCGCTGCATATCGCAAGGGCGCCTATTTTGCAAATCCTGCTTACGTGCAGATTCATCCTACTTGTATTCCCGTTCATGGTGATAAGCAGTCAAAACTGACTTTGATGTCTGAGTCTTTGCGTAATGACGGACGTATTTGGGTTCCCAAGAAACTCGAAGACGCTAAGAGACTGCAGAAGGGTGAAATCCAGGGTCGTGATATACCTGAAGAAGATCGTGATTACTACCTGGAGCGTCGTTATCCGGCATTTGGTAACTTGGTACCGCGTGACGTGGCAAGCCGTGCAGCCAAAGAGCGTTGCGACAAAGGCTTTGGCGTTAACAACACAGGCTTAGCTGTCTTCTTGGATTTCTCTGAGGCGATCAATCGTTTGGGTCGTGACGTCGTAGAACAGCGTTATGGCAACCTCTTTGATATGTATGAAGAGATTACGGACGTCAATCCGTATGAGAACCCGATGATGATTTATCCTGCCATCCATTATACCATGGGTGGTCTGTGGGTAGATTATGAATTACAGACATCTATCCCCGGCTTGTTTGCTATCGGTGAATGTAACTTCTCTGATCACGGTGCTAACCGTTTGGGTGCTTCTGCTTTGATGCAGGGTCTGGCCGATGGATATTTCGTTCTTCCTTACACCATTCAGAATTATCTCAGCGATCAGATTACTGTTCCTCGTTTCAAGACAGATGCTCCCGAGTTTGCTGCAGCTGAAAAAGCTATCCAAGACAAGATGGATCGCATTATGGCAGTTAAAGGTGACGAGTCAGTGGATACTCTCCACAAGAAATTGGGTCACATTATGTGGGAATATGTTGGTATGGCTCGTACCAAGGAAGGCTTGGAGAAAGCTCTTGGTTTGTTGTCAGACCTGCGTAAGGAATTCAACGAACATGTATTTGTTCCGGGTAATCAGGATGGCATGAATCTTGAACTCGATAAGGCTGTTCGTCTGTACGACTTTATCTTGATGGGTCAGCTTGAGGCTATCGACGCTTTGAATCGTAACGAGAGTTGCGGTGGTCACTTCCGTGAGGAGCATCAGACCGAAGAGGGAGAAGCTAAGCGTGATGACCAGAACTGCTTCTACGTAAGCTGTTGGGAATATCAAGGAGACGACGACAAGGAGCCCGTTATGTACAAGGAGCCTTTGAAGTATGAAGCAATCGAGGTGAAGACCCGTAATTACAAGGTATAGTAAACACAAAAAGAAGTAAAATAATGGACAAGAATATAAGTTTCACATTGCGTTATTGGCGTCAGAATGGTCCCAAAGATAAGGGCCACTTCGATGAGCGCGAGATGAAGGATATCCCGGGTGACACCTCTTTCCTGGAAATGCTTGATATCCTCAACGAACAATTAGTAGAGGAAAAGCAAGAGCCGTTTGTATTCGATCACGACTGTCGCGAAGGAATTTGCGGTATGTGCTCGCTCTATATCAACGGTACCCCTCACGGCAAGACAGAGCGTGGCGCTACTACCTGCCAGCTTTACATGCGTCGCTTCAATGATGGTGATGTCATTACGGTTGAGCCTTGGCGTTCTGCTGCTTTCCCTGTTATCAAGGACTGTATGGTTGACCGCTCGGCTTTTGATAAGATTCAGCAGGCTGGTGGATATATTTCAGTTCGCACCGGAGCTCCTCAGGATGCAAATGCCATCCTCATTCCCAAGGATGCAGCCGATGAAGCCATGGACTGCGCCACTTGCATTGGTTGCGGAGCTTGCGTAGCAGCTTGCAAGAATGGTTCCGCGATGCTCTTCGTTTCTTCCAAGGTAAGTCAGTTTGCTTTACTGCCTCAGGGTAAGCCCGAAGCTGCCAAGCGCGCTAAAGCCATGGTTGCAAAGATGGATGAACTCGGTTTTGGTAACTGTACTAACACTCGTGCTTGCGAGGCTGTTTGTCCGAAGAGTGAGTCTATTGCCAACATAGCTCGTCTCAACCGCAACTTCATCAAAGCTAAGTTGAACGACTAAGATGAAAATGTAAGGAAGTCTTGACCTTCGGGTGAGGATTTCTCTGAATAAAGGGTCGCAGTAAGGTTTGTTCCTGCTGCGGCCCTTTTTCACTGATAAGGCACTTTCTTTTGTGAGAAAAACGGTTGTTGTGAGAACGGGAATAGAATTAATTACTGTGATTTTGGCATTTATTATTGAAAATACCCATCGTTTAGAAGATGTTACAACGTTATAAATATTGGGGCTTGTGTATGGCCGGAGGACTTTGTGCGTCAGCGTCTCTCGCGCAGCAGCGTCCTCATATCATTCTTCTTGTTACTGACCAGCAACGTGCCGACGCATTGGGGTGTATGGGCAATTCCGCTGTCATTTCACCGAATATCGATCGTTTGGCCCATGATGGTTTTCTTTTCCGTCATGCTTATACAGCAGCACCGAGCAGTACACCTGCCCGTGCCAGTTTGCTGACCGGTCAATCGCCGTGGAGGCATGGTATGCTTGGTTATGGTCAGATGGCAGAGCATTACGACTATGAGATGCCGCAAATGTTGCGTAAATTGGGCTATCATACCTTGGGCATCGGCAAGATGCACTGGCATCCGCAACGTTCGTTACGAGGTTTTGAGGCAACCTTGCTTGATGAGAGCGGTCGTGTGGAAGATCCGTATTTCGTCAGTGATTATCGCAAGTGGTTTGCCACTCAGGCCTTCGGACTGAACCCCGACAGTACCGGCGTTGATTGGAATGGTCATTTGGGTAAGGCCTATTCCTTGCCCGAACGCCTGCATCCCACGGTGTGGACGGGTGAGCAGGCTCTGCAAACTATTAAAGGGTATTCGTCCGATCAACCACTTTTTCTCGAAGTCTCGTTTGCACGTCCTCACAGTCCCTACGATCCTCCTCAGCGTTTTGTTGATATGTACGAAGGTCGCGACATTCCGGCTCCTGTGGTGGGCTCTTGGTGTGACGCTTTGCCTCTTGACGAGCATCCGGAGCGTAATCCGACTGCGGCACGGGGCAATTTCGGCTCGGACTATGCCCGGCAATCCCGTCGTTACTATTATGCGTCCATCACCTTTGTTGATGAGCAGGTGGGACGTATCATACAAGCGTTGAAAGAAAAAGGAATGTATGACAACGCACTGATCTGTTTCGTCTCCGACCATGGCGATATGCTGGGTGACCATCATCTCTGGCGCAAGACCTATGCTTATGAAGGTTCGTCGGCTATTCCTTTTATCGTAAAGTTGCCTCGTGGCTTCTCCAGCGCTCTTTCGGCAGGGGCCAAGATTGATGCTCCGGTTGGTTTACAGGACTTGTTGCCCACTTTCCTTACGGTTAACGGGCAGGAAGTGCCTTCGGCCATTGACGGCATGTCGTTACAGAAACTCTGGACCGGGCAGTCTAAAACTTGGCGAAAGTATATAGCCACGGAGCATAGCACCGCCTATTTTGCTGATAATTTTTGGTGCGCGCTTACTGATGGGAAAATCAAATATATCTGGTTCTTTCAGTCCGGCAAGGAGCAGCTATTCGATTTAACCAAAGATCCTCACGAGTTGCGTGACCTTTCGGCTGTTTCGCGCTATGGCAAACAATTGGCCGCGATGCGTCAAGCCATGGTCGATTATCTCTCGGAGCGTGGCGAAGAATGGGTAAAGGATGGTCGCTTGGTGGTTCGTAAGAAAACAATGCTTTATAGTCCCCATTTCCCTCGTAAGAAGAATTGAGGAAGGTTTTGCAAGTTTGCAGAAGCACTTCCTGACGTGCGGGAAGGTTATATAAAGGCCTACCTAATGACCGATTTGGGGATAAAAAAGAGGAGATAAACGTTCTGGGCGAGCGCTTATCCCCTTTTCTTATTCAATTACGATTCGGCTTAGCAGTTGAATCGTTTGTCGCAGTAGGGCAGTTTATACGGGCGGCGGTATTCATACCAATAGAGGCGGTGGTTGGCAGCCTCTTTGTCGCCTTCGAAGCTCAGCAGAGCCGGATTCCACTTCACCGGACGGTTCAGTTCGCGAGCAATGTTGAACAGACAGCACAAGGTGTTGGTGCTGCAGCCGTATTCAACGGGAGCAATCGGGTCTTTCAAGCCGCGTACGGCATCCAGGAAGTTCTGCATGTGCGGAGAGCTAACTTCGTATTGTCCTTTTTCAACTTTTTCTTCTTGCTTCTGCAGTTTTTTGGCGTCAGAGCATTCAATGTATCCGCGGGCCACCTTGAGCCAGCCGTTGTCGCCAATAAACTTTATACCTTGCCAGTCGGGCTTGTTTTCGTCGAAGGGCTGCTCGGTCATCACGATGCCGTTGGCATACTTCATCGTGGCGTGTTTGGTGCCGTTGTAGCCTTTCGGAATAAATTCAACCGGTCCTAAGCCGTCCATGCCGATGGCAGCTTGTGCAATGTCGTACATGTGTGCTCCCCAGTCGGCCGGGAATCCGTTACCGGTTTCCTGATACCAGCGCCAAGCGCCCCAAAGCTGTTCTCCCTTTTCCGGATCGAGTGAAACGGGCGGGCAGAGGTCGGGATGATAATGTATCTTCGGGTCGTTGAGCGGGCCGAGCCATTGGTTGAAGTTCAAATTGGCAGGTACGGGCATTTCCGGCAGATTCAAGGGTTTGGGAGGATCACCTACGCGTACATGAATCTCGTTGACGTGTCCGATGGCACCGCTGCGCACCAATTCGATGGCTTGTTGGAATTCCTTGCTTGAACGCTGCTGGCTTCCCATCTGCAGAATGCGGCGGTTGGCTCTTACGGCAGCCTGAACGGCCAGACCTTCGGTAATGGTGTAGGCCAAGGGCTTTTGCAGGTAAACATCTTTTCCCGATTCTACGGAGTGGATGGCAATCAGGGCGTGCCAGTGGTCGGGCGTGGCAATTTCAATGGCATCGATGTCTTTGCGCTCCAGCAGTTCTTCGTAGAACTCATACATGTCGCAGCGTTCGTTCTGCTCCGACTTTTTCTGCCAGTCGGCCACGCGGCGGCGGAAGCGTTCGCGTTTGATCGAGTCAACGTCGCAGCAGGCTGCTACCTGTACGCCGGGGCACTGCGAGAAGCTATAGAAGTCGCTCAGACCTTGCTGTCCCAGTCCTACAAATCCCAAAACGATGCGGTCGCTTGGAGCTATCTTTACACCATTGCTGGTCCAACTCGGCAGGATGGTCAGGCTGGCCAAACCCAATGCCGATAGTCCGAGGAAGTCTCTTCTGGACATTCCTTCGCTTTTCGATTTTTCAGGAGAAGCCTTTTGCTTCTTGGGCTCTTCTGATACGTTCTTATTTGTAAGCTTTTCCATTTGTGATTGAGATGAAATGTTTCTTTTAATAAATTTGTCTGTAAAAGTAGTGATTTATCTTTGGAATCGTTGACGAATTGCCTCTTTTTTGAGAAAAAGATACGATTTGGTCCTGTTTTATTCACTTTTTGTCAGCATGACCAGGCCGGGCTCCAATGTCGGCCGTCTTTTCCCGTTGATACAGACATTGAGGGGGCGCGAAGTGTTGATGTGAATTATCTCCACCGACGGTTCGGTCGTTTCAATTTGCAGCAGGCCGTGAGACAGGTCGGCCTTGCAGTTCCATGTTCTGGTGTTTCCCTTTCGGTCAACGATAACGTAGGCCGTTGTGAGGGCGCATTCTTCCAGGGCCTTGAACATCTCGAAGAGGGTATTGTCGCCCGAACCGCCGTTGTTGCCGAAGTCGCAAATCTGATCGGCGTTGTCGGGTCTGAGCCACGGGCTGATGAGGTCAAGATATTGTTCGCCCACAATGCTGTCGCAGTGGTTCCATCCGCGCGGATTGTTTGGGTCGGGAACGCACACCCAGCTCTCTACATACGGGTCGGGAATGAAGCCCCATCTCAGTCGTCCCTCGTCCGTGACGGTTTGCATGCAGGCGCCGATGGTGTCCATCATGCCGCTCAGGTAGGCTTCTTCGCCCGTAAGCAGGTAGAGGTAATATTGTGCGTAAACCTTCCACGCCGTCCATCCGTGCGGCGAGTTCATCACTTGGTTGGGCGAGAAGTAGACGTCGAGGGCTTCCCAGTAGCGCAGTGTGGCGCCGCGCATGCGGCAGTCGGGAATCAGGGTTTGTTCCAGGCACTCGTGTTTCCGCATCATGTAGCGTGCTGCGCGGGTCAGCACCTCTTTTCGCTGGGACGAAGGGTCGAGGGTGGCAGCCATGCCCATTTGCAGGGCGCTGCAGCTAATCATGCCGTCTTCAAAGGTCATGTCGCCCTCCGTCTCGATGTTGTCCAGTCGGCGGGCCAGGTCGTCTACGGCTTTCATGGCCGAGGCAAGGTGACGTTGGGCCGCTTCGTTCCATGTCGGATCGGTGCGGGCTGCTTCCTGCTCGGCCAGGGCCAGCTCCATCATCGACTTGGCCGGATAAATGACGGCCGTGTAGTGGGTTTGGCGCGAGCGATACGAGCCGTCGCTCCATTGTACCGAGTCGCAGCAGAGGAAGTCGCCAATGCGCGATGCCCAGCGCAGGTATCGCAGGTCGTGGGTGGCTTGCCAGTAGTCGGTCAGAATGCCGGCAGCCGTGGCAAAGTTCTGGATGCGGTAGGGCAGGGCGCGTGCCTGTTTGGGAGTGCCGCGCAGGGTGTCGACAATCACCTGAATGCGTCGTTCAAACGTCTGGCGCAACGGTTCGTCTTTTTCGGGTGCCGGCAGGTGTCGCGCTCCGAGGGCGGCGGCATAGTAGCCGTAGAATTGTTCGGCCGAGCCTCCCACCAGCGGCGGATATTGTGCCGTCCAGTTGCGGGCCTGCTCCAGATACCACAGCCAGGGCTTTCTGACGTAGAAGCGGGCTTCGCATTGCTTGCCGCCTCGGTCTTCGATGGTCAGCCGGTAGGTGCCCGGCTCTGCGGGTGCCTGCAGCGATAAGCGGAATAGCTGCTTGCCGCCTTTTCTGAGGTTTTTCAAGGGCAGTTGCCGCGTTTGCCCGTCGGGGCCTGTGAGCTGTAGCTTTTCGGGGCGTTGTGGAGAATGTATGGTCAGCGGGGTGGTCTCGCCGGGTGTGAGGGTGTAGCGTTCGAGTTCGGCCAAGGGGGCTTGCAGCCAGTGAGCCAGCGTGGGCTTGACGGCGTGGAGGGTTTCCACCGGTCCGAGGTGCAGTGTCCAGGTCTTTTGTCGGCCGGGCGGCAGGCTTGTGAGGTCTTGCGGATGGCGGTCGGGCAGGGGCAGGCAGTGCAACAGGTCGAAGCTTTCGGTCAAGATTTGGTGGCCCCAGTGCCATTCTTTCTTTTCTTCATAAATGTAGTTGAGGGCGTAGCTCGCCACGGGTTCTTCGGTTCCAAGGGCCAGAATGATGCCTCGTGGCGACATCAGGTATCCCCAGCCGTAGCTTTTTTCGCAGCGCATCAGGGTGGGGAAGAGCTTCTCATCCCATTGTGGAAAAGTGTGCATTTCGCCGTCTACGCCCAGTCGCAGCCTCAGTCGGCGGGGTGTGTAGGGGGTGCTACCCGTGTTGACGGCCGTGATGCGCAGTTGTAGGTGGTCGTCGTGGGCTTGGTAGGCCATGGTGACTTTCAGCGGGCCTTCCTGTCCGCTGAATCCTTCGGCGTCGGGTTTCAGGGCGATGCCTTCGAGCGCAGGTCCGCTCATGTGGTCGGTGCGAAAGGGGATGGTTTCTGTTCGGCCGGCGTGTTCCACGGTCATGGAGCGAATGCAGCCGGTTTCGGGGTCGATGTGGGCTGTCCAGCCTTTTCCGTTCAGGTGCTGGGCTGCGAGGGGCAGGAGGGGGATGATGCTAAGCAGTAGCGTCAGGCAGGGTCTTTTCATGGGCTTGTTTGGATGGGGTAATCAGTAGCAAGTGGGGCAAAGTTACGTTTTTTTTGGCTTGGGCGTTGGTTTGTGCCCCGGCTTTTGCGCCGGGCTTGGTCGGTCAGGCGAAAAAGCCTATATTTGCAACTGTTCAAACAGTATTAATATGGATTGGATCAAAAAAGACAATGTCGGATGGATTGACGTGCTTCGCATCGTGGCCATCTTTGCCGTGGTTTATTCCCACACCTGTGATAATTTTATTGCCCGTTTTGCTGCCGACCGCGTATCGTTTCATACGGGTTTGTTTATGGAGTGTTTCGCCCGCCCCTGTGTGGTGCTGATGGTGATGATTTCGGGCCATTTGCTCTTGCCCTTGCGCGGCGACCTTTCGCTGCGGGGCTTTTATGCCAAGCGCATCGGTCGTGTGGCTGTCCCCTTGGTGGTTTGGTCGCTGCTGCTGCCGGTGGCGTTTTACCTGTACTTCAGCGGGCCCGGTGCGGCTACCGAGAACCCCATCATTGATGCTTCGGCCTATACGTCGGCCAACTTGTTGAACCACCTTTACACCTTTGTGTTTAATTTCAATTTCGAGGCCACTCCGCTTTGGTTCCTCTACATGCTCATTGGTCTTTACCTGGCCTTGCCCATTGTCAATGCCTGGCTGGTGCAGGCTTCGCGCCGCGATGTGCAGACGGTGTTGCTGCTGTGGTTTGTGAGTTTGTGGCTGCCATATTTGCGCGTCCTGGTGCCTTTTTTGGGCGGTGCGGGAGAAGCCGGCTTTGCGCCCCTGTGGGGTGAGTGCGAATGGAACTCGGTGGGGGCTTTATATTATGTGTCGGGCTTCATGGGTTATATGATTCTGGCTTATTACCTCAAGACTTATCCGCTCTGTTGGTCGTGGGCCAAGACGCTGGCTGTGGCCGTTCCCGTTTATGCCGTGGGCTATGCGGTGACGTCGTTGGGTTACATCGTGGCCGACTTGAACCATCCCGGCAGTTATACTTATCTGGAGATTCCCTGGTATATGTGCGGCATCAATGTGGCCATGCAGGCTTTTGGCGTTTACGTGGTGTTTATGAAGTTGCAGGTCCGTTCGCGCGCCTGGTTGTCGCAGGCGGCCTCGATGATGTTTGGCGTCTACCTGTGTCACTTCCCCATCGTGCAGGTGGTTTACGACTGGTTCCATGTGCCCTCTCTGCCTTACGGTTTCCAGATTGTGTGCATCAGCCTGACGTCGTTTGCCTTGAGTTTCCTGCTCACCTGGCTGCTTTACCGTTTGCCGCTGACGCGCAGAATCGTGAAATAAATTTTTGGCATCTATTGTTGTTGACAGAATAAAAATGTTACATTTGCAGCATCATTCATTCGGAACTACTCAAATTTAAAAACATAGAACAATGAAAAAACAAATTCTTGCTATGGCGTTAATGCTTCTGACAGGTATGTCCTGTTCCAAGAAAGCCTCGCAGCCGGCTGCCGAACTTACCGCTGCACATCAAGTAATCCGTATCAATTGCCTCGTTGAAGTAACTCCCGAGATGCGCGACTCTGTGGTGGCGCTTACCCGTGAGTTGGTGGAGGCTTCCCGTCAGGATTCCGGTAATATCGATTACGATCTTTACGAGAGTGCCACCCATCCGAATTCGCTCATCATCTTTGAGACCTGGCCCGACCAGGCTTCGCT
>CALZOH010000037.1 GCA_945827465.1 uncultured Prevotellaceae bacterium | reverse complement strand
GAGGTTAATATAATAAAGGAAATGGTCTTGACACAGTTCAACTTACACTACCCTTGAAGTTACTTCAAGTCGTTTTTGCGCAGTGTACAATTTAGGCTTGAAGTTACTTCAGGGCGTTTTGCACACTTTGTAACTATAACGGAATATACTTCACAGATAATTTGTTTGTTTACTATTTTACTTCACAGATCTGATCATTTTCCTAATACGCTTTACAAGGTTGTTATGTTGTTTCTAATCCAGTTCACAAATACAACCGGAGCATGAAGTTATAACACTAATACTTATATTAGTCCATCACTATCTGTTACAAGATGTGGCATAAAGGTTTGCTTGACGATTGCGTGAATGCGGTAGAAAAATGCACACATCCACACGCATACAATATTAATATATAATACCCTATTTTACAAATAACATAACCGAACCCACATACTCCCTAAACGGTCATTAGAAAGAGATATGCGCCACCTGGTGAAAACAATCCATCGCTAACAACCGAAAGATTTTGTCATATCTAAGGAACTACTTTTACGACCTATTGGAAAAGCCCTCCACAACTACGATATGTTCAGAATCAACACAAGAAGAAAATAGGATCGTTATTTTAGAAAAGGATTGCCTTTCGGGTCACAACTTACAATCCATCTAAAAGCGTTAGTGATGAGCAAGTTTTGATTAGCATCGATAAACTCTTCGTCACCATGTCCCATATTCAAATATATCATACGATAATCTTTATTCGTCCACACTATAGGGAAATCACCGAATTTAACAACGTCCTTTATACCAAAGGGATAATTCTTTGAAGAAAGCGAAAGAAGTACTTTCACATGCTTGTTATGACGTGGACTTGGAGACCATTGATAAAATTCACTGGGCGGCAAAACAAAATGTTTGGGAAGATTCCGGGTTACTGCATGTTTACGATTGTCACACACAGCCAAAGCACACTGAGGAGGCCAATTGTTACAATAGAACGTGCCACAACCTAAAAATTCATTGAACCAAGGCCACTTAGTATTTTTATCATTGTATGCCGATGCATGAAAACCTATCCATCCACCCCCATTTTCCATATACCGACGAAACAGAGCACGCTCCTCCTTTGACGAAGGTACCGCATTTAGCATAACTATTACCGAATACTCCCGTAAACTCTCAAAGGAGAAGCCCGATAAAGACGTGGCGACATCCATTTTAAACCCTTCGCCATAGGTAAGTTTCCGAAAAAAGTCAATGGCCTGTTTGTCAAACTCCACATGAGCCGGCTCTGCATGTCTATCATACACTACCAACGCCTTAAATCTGGGGCCACGCGCATAATTAGCAGCGTACTCCTGCTGACTGACGCACGATTCACAGAGAGCAAGCCCCATAAGCATGAGCAATACATGACTAAAGAAATCGAGACGCATTTTCATCATAAACCTTAACCTCAAACTATTCGTCATAAAGCGCCCAATGGATTGCATTTTCCATCAAACGAACAAAATTAGCATCAGACAGTAGCTTTTCACTATGCCCAAATTGTAAATAAAGATTGCGTCCAGGTTTGTTTGGAATGGTCCAAATAACAGGATGATCGCCCATCTTTATATCTGTTTCTACTTGATAACTGCATTCATCCACATGCGCCAATACATGCACCTGCTGCCGTTGATTGGCATCATAAATATACCACTCATCAGAAGGTATAACAAACGTACCTGGCAAACCTTTCATCACCGGATGCTGCGCGTCTTCGGTTTGTACCACACCATCCGTAGTAGCGGCAACATAGTTCTTATAACGAATACCACCCAAAAAGTTGCTGAACCATTTCCAAAGTGGATAACCCTCAAAATCGCCCAACAAACTGGCATGATGCAGCCCAATATAGCTTCCAATACCTCTTTCTATATAAGTTTCCATATCCTTGCGAGCAGCATCACTCCAAGCAAAAGGAGGATAATTCAACTGAAGAATCAGATGATATTTCTCCAACTCACCTGCAGAAAGTTCCTTTACAGACTCCAACACAGTAATTTCTGCACGAAAACCGGATTGTTTCGTCTCCAACCATTTGAGAGCCGCTTGGGTAAAAGCTTCATGATCGCCCCCACGCTCAGCCAACACAAGTATTTTACGAGGCGCCTCAACACCACGATTTTCTCTTAAAAGGCTCAGAGCCAGCGTACGGGCTTTATCTAATTGACTATCATCACTGCTATAATCCCAATACATTCCTCCTAACAATTGCTGATCAATTACGTACTGACATTTTATCGCCAAGGAACGAGGATTATCAAAACCCAGCACCAATTTCCCATCCTTACCGGCCACATAAGGCACCTTGCCTTGGTCATCCCACTCTTCAGTGTAGCCAGCCCGCAAACGATGCGTCTTGACAAATTCGCCTAAACCATCTTTAAGTTCACCTCTACCATAAAAGGCCATGCCCATCACCAACTTCTCACGAGGAACACCGGCTTTCAAATGCGCCTCCATCGCTTGCGAACAGGTGTTATAGCCTGAATAAGGTGATGGATAGAGCGCAGTATGATGACGAGGAGGATTGGCCATGTCATATGACATCATATTAACAAAATCCATATACATGATACAGCTTTTGAAATCAATGTATTTTGCATCACCCACCGTTGCTGCAGTAACCAGCTTCTTTTTGCCCAAATACTTACGCAAATCTGCCATCAGCAATGTAAAGTTCTTAGTGTCTTCAGGCGAACTGGAAATGTTAGCACTCGATTGTGTAGGATATTCCCAATCGATATCAATACCGTCCAGCCCAAATTCATCCACTACGCGACGGCAGTCCTTTGCAAAAGAAGTACGAAGTTTTACGTCAGCGGCCATTTCACTAAAACGCCCACTGCCCCAACCACCAATCGAAAGCAGTATTTTGAGTTTCGGATTCATCACTTTAAGCGCTACAATCTCTTTCAGACGCGCCTCATTGTCAATGCGAACACCATTGAATTGATCGTTTACATGACCAAAAGCATAGTTAATATGAGTCATCAAGAATGGATCCGGCATCATTTTCGTCCAAGATGTCACGTAAGCTACCACTACCCTTTCCTGTTCCACATGCTGTTTGCCATGAAGGGAAAGAAACAGACTCATTAATAGAACTACCACTACGAACTTTTTCATTATATCAACGTTTATATTAAAGATTACCATAGAAAAGAAACCACAGATTGCGCAGGCAAAACTGTTTGAAATAGTTGTTGACCATCCCTCACACATATCTCCTGTGCTGCATCATTACTATTAGAAAACACCAAACCATGACTGCGATCTGGATTACAAAAAGCAGCAGCAGAAACACCTTTCAAATTAGCTCCCTGCAGTCCTATTCTGACAGCACCCGGTCTTACCACACTCGAAAGATGGGCAATAGCCACATAATGCGAATTACGATGAATCGTTCGATAATTGCTTTCATCAATATCCACGGCGCCAAAACACGTTTGGCATCCGCCATCAAGATTTGGACCACGCTTCAAATCAAGCATCAAGTTCCAAACAACCACAGCCGTACACCAACGATTTACTGTTCCAATACAAATCTGCTCCACATCGCGCAATAGGCTTTTCCGCAGATCACGGCCCTGATTCCAGGTTCCAATAGAAGCCTCTGAAAAGATGAGTTTCATATTGGGAGCCAACCGATGTATCTTCTCCAATTCATTCATATTGCCGCCATAATTATGGTAAGCTGCACCCACCAGCAACTCCATATCAGACTCTCCCGCCAGTGCCTCATAAAGTTTAATGGGGTATTCCCTTTCAGAAGCAATATTATCATAATTATAATTGTGGTCAAATACGTAGATCTTCGTTTTAAGACCATTACGCTTAAAAGTAGGAGCCATCCGTCGGACGAGTTCACATTCTTCTTTCCAAGAAACATAGGTTGAAGCACAATTAGCTCTATTCAAGGGCTCATTTTGGGGTGTCACAGCATAAATCGGTATCCCCTCCGCTTCAAAAGCCTTAATCCATTTCACAAAATAATCTGCATAAGTCTGATAATACTTCGGATGGATATAACCATCAGTCCAACTATTATACGGCTCCAATGTTTCCAGATCTTTCACCTTCATCCAACGCGGACAAGTCCACGGCGACCCGATAATTTTCAATTGAGGATTAATAGCTAAAATCTCTTTCAAGATTGGTATGACATATTTGGTTTCATCCTCATGCAATCGAAAATTCTCGAGTCCCGGAGTATCACAGCAAGTATATTCCGTACTGGAAAAATCAGAACAACCTATCGAAATACGGGCATAACTATATCCCCACCCCTTAGACAACGAATAGGTCTCTTCCAAAAAATTGTGTCGGTCTGCCGGTGTCATCTTCATCAGATTATACGCTGTAGAATAGGTGATAGCTGCACCAAAACCATCCATCGTCTGATAATGCTGACGATCATCCATGACGAAAGTATTCTCCTTTTCTGATCTAAACTTTATCGCATTTATCTTGGATATCAGCAAAGTCCTTCCATCAACTGTACTTGTAATAGCTGTCACCTTCTTACTTCGCTTGGCAGAAGTCGGAAGCGAAGCCACCATTAGCAGAAGCCATCCAATAAGCGCCAAGGATTTAAATTGGGCTAAACAATAATTTTGACCACAATGAAACATCTTAATCCGTATTAGAAAGGTTACAAAGTTAAGAAAAAACACACATTAACATCATGAATACCCAACATCTTTCTTCATGCAACAAACCAACAACCACGCAAGTTCCGCCTATATTATCCCGATATCTTATCTACGCAAAGAGGTGCGCACAAAGGCGCACCTCAATAATATAAAAAGTTGATATGAAAAATGTCCGAATTACAATTTCGGTCCGGCTGCTACAAGAGCCTTACCAGCTTCATTTCCTTCATACTTGTTGAAGTTCTTAATAAAGCGAGCTGCGAGGTCCTTAGCCTTTTCTTCCCACTGAGCAGGATCGGCATAAGTATCTCTCGGATCAAGAATATTGGTGTCAACACCGGGCAATTCCGTAGGAACTTCAAAGTTGAACATCGGAATGGTCTTGGTAGGAGCATTGTTGATGCTTCCGTTCAGAATGGCATCAATGATACCACGAGTATCATGAATAGAAATACGCTTGCCCGTACCATTCCAACCGGTATTAACCAAATAAGCCTTAGCACCGCTCTTCTCCATCTTCTTAACCAATTCCTCAGCATACTTAGTAGGATGCAACTCCAAGAATGCTTGACCGAAGCAAGCAGAGAAAGTAGGAGTCGGCTCTGTAATACCGCGCTCTGTTCCTGCCAATTTTGCAGTGAAACCAGAAAGGAAGTAATACTTCGTCTGTTCGGGAGTCAAGATAGATACGGGAGGAAGAACACCGAAAGCATCAGCGCTCAAGAAGATTACTTGTTTTGCAGCAGGAGCAGCAGAAACAGGACGCATAATGTTCTTGATATGATAAATCGGATAAGACACACGGGTATTTTCAGTAGTGCTCTTGTCTGTGAAGTCAATCTTACCATCTTCAGCAACGGTTACATTCTCTAAGAGAGCGTCACGACGGATTGCATTGTAGATATCAGGTTCACTTTCCTTGTCAAGGTTGATTACCTTTGCATAGCAACCGCCTTCAAAGTTGAATACGCCGTTATCGTCCCATCCGTGCTCATCGTCACCGATCAACTTGCGCTTCGGATCAGTTGACAAAGTAGTCTTACCGGTACCGGAGAGACCGAAGAAGATAGCAGTATTTTCACCGTTCATATCGCAGTTGGCAGAGCAGTGCATTGAAGCAATACCCTTCAGAGGCAAGTAGTAGTTCATCATTGAGAACATACCCTTCTTCATTTCACCGCCATACCAAGTATTGATAATTACTTGTTCCTTAGTTGTCACATTGAATACAACTGCAGTTTCAGAATTCAGGCCCAACTCTTTCCAGTTTTCAACCTTAGCCTTTGAAGCGTTATAAACAATGAAATCAGGTTCCTGATCAAACTCTTCTTGATTCTTCGGACGAATGAACATATTGGTTACGAAATGAGCCTGCCAAGCTACCTCCATAATAAAGCGAACCTTCATACGGGTATCCTTGTTGGTACCGCAGAAACCATCAACTACATAGAGTTTCTTGTTTGACAATTCTTTCTTAGCGATGTCTTTTACTGCAGCCCATGCCTCCTTGGAAGCACGATGGTTGTCATTCTTATATTCATCTGACGTCCACCATACAGTATCGTGAGAATTTTCATCATCAACGATAAACTTGTCTTTGGGAGAACGGCCGGTATAGATTCCGGTCATTACATTGATAGCACCAAGTTCTGTTTCCTGGCCTTTATCAAAACCTGTGAGACCTTCAGCAGTCTCTTCATTGAACAATACTTCATAAGAAGGATTGTAGAGTACCTCTGTTACACCAGTGATACCATACTTTTCTAAGTCTTTAGCTTGCATATTGTGGTATTTTACGTTTAAAACAAATGTATAGATTTTACTCCGCCTATTTTTGGCAGTACAAAACTACGAATTAGATTTTACCTGATTTCAAAAAAGACGTTTCTCTTTGCCATAACTGGTCCATAGTTAAGACTTTTTAAAAGCATTGCTTGAATGCGCATTCCTTTTGCAAACCGTTCTTTGCATTCTTTTTATGCACGAGGAGGGCGACATCTACATGGTTATTTGAAAAGAAAGAACTAACTTTGCAGCCGTAACTCATCAAGATCTCCTGATTTCAATCAGTAAGACACCGATTGAACTCATCGCTTGAGTTTCCCAAATCAAATCCCGGCTCTGTAGTTCAACGGATAGAACACAGGTTTCCTAAACCTGGAATATGGGTTCGATTCCCATCGGGGCTACTTCAGCAAAAAGGCTCACGCCTCCAGACGCGAGCCTTTTTGCAATTGATATATTTCAACTATTTAGGGACGTCGATAATTCTCCAATCCCGTTTTAAGGAATTTCAGATAAGCGTCAATATCTTCCTTGAATCCATACGAAGGTCCTAAAGGCATTCCTTCATTATCCACCGCCACATAAAATGGTTGAGCACTTGCACCAAACTTACTACGCTGCAAATGACTCCAGCGGTCACCCACGGTACGCAATACCCTCTCTTTACCATTCTCTTGGATGCGTACTGGTTCAGGCAAAGGCGTTTTATCATCTACATACAATGAAATCAACACATAATCCTTTTCCAATACCGACTTCACCTGCGACTTATTCCACACAGCCATTTCCATCTTCCGGCAGTTCACACAACCGAAGCCGGTGAAATCGAGCAAAACAGGCTTTCCCTCTTTTTGCGCATATTCCATTCCTTCATCGAAATCAGTAAACATGGGTTTCACTTCCGTCTTATCCAGATTAAAGTCCTGAGTATAGATAGGTGGAGCAAAAGCACTGATTGCTTTTAAAGGAGCGCCCCACAATCCTGGAATCATATACACGGCAAAGGCCAACGAACAAACAGCCGGGAAGAAGCAGATCACACTGGTATGGTGCTGTTCGTCATCACCCGGAAAACGTATCACGCCCAAAAGATAGCAACCCAACAATGCGAACAAGACGATCCAAATGGACAAGAAGGTTTCACGATCCAATATATGCCAACCATAAGCCAAGTCGGCTACCGACAGGAACTTAAGCGCAAAAGCCAACTCAATGAATCCCAACGTTACTTTTATAACATTCATCCACCCACCACTTTTGGGCATCTTTTTCAACCAACTGGGGAAAAGAGCAAAAAGCGTAAAGGGAAGCGCCAAAGCCAAGGCAAAACCAAACATACCCAAGGCCGGCGAGAGAATACTGTTGTAAGTAGAAACTTCCACCAACAAGAAACCGATAATAGGACCTGTGCAACTAAACGATACTAACACCAAAGTAAATGCCATCAAAAAGATGCTAATCAATCCGGTTGTCGCATCCGCCTTTTGATTAATCTTGTTATTCCAGGATGAAGGCAATGTAATCTCAAACCCTCCCAAGAAGCTGGCGCCAAATACCAATAGCAATAGGAAGAAGAAAATATTAAACGAAGCATCGGTCGACAGAGCATTCAGCGCATTCGCACCTTTCCATAGCGTGAGCAACAATCCAAAACCTACATAAATAACAACAATGGATGCGCCATACAGTATCGACTCCCTCAAAGCCTTGCGGCGATTCTGCGAACGATGTAAGAAGAAGCTGACCGTCATTGGTATGATGGGCCATACACAAGGAGTAAACAATGCAATTATTCCACCCAAAAAGCCCAGCAAAAGAATCGTAAGCAATCCTTTTTGTTCTCCACCACCTTCATATGCTCGCAACTCTTCAACTACAGGTTTCCACCAACCGCTCGCCTCCGCTTCTCCGGCAGTTGATTCCACCGCTAAAACAGTTGCAACCGTATCCGTAACTTCTTCCACTGGCGCTTCAGAATCTTTTACCGCATCTGATTTCATAACGTCTTTGGAAGGAGCAGGCTCCGTAGCAACAGACTGCAAACCATCACTTCCCATCAACGAAAATTCGGCTGTTGAAGGCGGGATACAATTCTTGTCATCGCAAGCGCCATATTCCAGATAACCCGACATTTCATATTCTTCTGCCGTAATTTTCAGTTTTTGCTCAAACACCACTTCCTTCTCAAAGTATCTTACGGTCATGCCAAATACCGGATCATTAACCTCTTCTTCCTTACCTATAGCCTTGAGTTTCCCCACAGGCTCTATACCCTTCTGTTTGTCAACATGAAAACTGGCCGCAGTGGGACCTCCATCGCCCAAATCGGTTGAATATACGTGCCACCCACTATCTATTTTTCCCAAAAAACGAAGGATGATTTCAGAAGACGAAATGCGTTCGGCCTTACTCTCAAACTTTACGGGCTCTTCAAACTGTGCCCAAGCAGGAAATAATCCTAAGAAAGTAATGAGGATTGTTGTAATAAACAGTCTTTTCACCATGATGATTATGATTTATGCAGAAATACGATTGCAAAAATAGCTACTTTTTATGATTTCATCGCTCCTTTCCTTTTATAAAAGCCAATAAGCACACGTCAAAATGATACGTTAAACCCAACTTTATTAGAGCGAAGCACTACGCACGCATTCCACCAAAAGAAGAGGGAGATGCACTTTATCACTCAAAGCACACCTCCACTCAACAGATAGTATAAACTCGATATAATAGAATGTCTACCTACGATTTAGGAGGAAACTCTTGAATGTACTGAAGTCGTTTTCCATCTGCACCGTCTGTTTCATACCGTTCATAAAGGCTTGCAAACGGTCCGGGATGATGGGCTGACGACCGATCACCCGGGCAATCGTATCATTAAATTTAGCTGGATGAGCTGTTTCGAGAAACACCCCATGTTCTCCATCCATCAATTGCTCTTCCAATGCCAAATAGGCACAGGCTCCATGCGGATCAAGCAGATACCGATTCGTTTCATATACCTTACGAATGGTTTGACAGATCTCATCATCAGAATAAGTGGCACCCGATATCAATGCACGTATCTGATTGATATCGCCATCAAACAAAGCCTGGATTCTTGCAAAATTGCTGGGTGCTCCTACGTCCATGGCATTGGCAATAGTGGCAATGGAAGGTCGCGGATGGTATCCACCTGTTTGCAGATACTGATAGAAGACATCATTGCGATTGTTCGCGGCAATGAACCTGCGAATAGGAAGTCCCATCTTCCAAGCCATCAAACCTGCAGCCAAATTGCCAAAGTTTCCACTGGGTACACATATCACCAATTGGTCGGTCATCCGCTTCATCTGTGCATAAGCATAGAAATAATAAAACGACTGAGGTATCAATCTACCCAAATTGATTGAATTGGCCGAAGTAAGCTTCATGCCCCTCTGCAATTCATCATCCATAAAGGCACTTTTTACCAACGCCTGACAATCATCAAAGGTACCATCCACGGCAATTGCCGTGATATTTCGTCCCAAGGTAGTAAATTGCATCTCCTGCAACGGACTGACCTTACCATTGGGATAAAGCACGTAAACATGAATACCCTCTACACCTAAAAATCCATTGGCTACGGCACTTCCCGTATCACCAGAGGTTGCAACTAGAACATTTATGGTTTTCTGTTCTCCCTCATCTTCACCAATAAAATGGCGAAGCAATCGAGCCATAAAACGTGCGCCCACATCCTTGAAAGCCAAGGTTGGCCCGTGAAAAAGTTCCATTGCATGGATTCGATCAGCAACAGGCACTACAGGAATATCAAAATTGAGAGCATCAGCCACAATATTTCTTAACGTAGCTTCGGGAACATCTTCACCAAGCAAATTGACAGCCACTTCGCCGGCTATTTCCTGAAAGCTGAGCCGATCCATCCGTTCAAAGAAATCGGCTGGAAGTTGGGGCAATCGCTCCGGCATATATAATCCCTTATCGGGTGCGAGACCTTTGATGATAGCGTCACGCAAATCGGCATCTGGTGCCTGATGATTGGTACTGTAATATTTCATGGAATATATGGTTTATTTGTTTTGCATAAATAGGTTCATGAACTCATCTTCTTTCAACAATCCGTAACTACCGTTTTTGGCATCTATTTCACTGAAGGCAGATACGTCATCGGGATCAATACCAGGATAATACATTACGAACGGTACAGGATCAGCAGTATGTGTACGTAAGCGACAAGGGGTAGGATGATCAGGAAGTACAGCTATCGCCACCGGTTCTTGCCAAGAAGCGAGAGCTTCCAAAATGGGCCCCACTACTCTACTGTCAAGATCTTCAATCGTACGCTGTTTCAAAGCATAATCTCCTTCATGACCGGCCTCATCACTGGCTTCAACATGCAGATATACAAAATCGTCTTCCTGTAACGCCTGCAAAGCAGCCTGAACCTTATTCTCGTAATTAGTATCAAAAAGTCCTGTAGCTCCTTCCACCTTTATTCGACGCAATCCAGCATAATAGCCAATGCCATTAATTAAATCCACCGCCGAAATCACAGAGCCTCTACGTATCTGAGGATATTTTTTCGACAATAGTTCCATCCGTGGCCGATAACCCGGACTCCAAGGCCAAATGGAATTGGCAGGATCTTTACCGGATGCCAGACGTCTCTGATTGACGGCATGCCGTTCCAATACTTGCTGCGACTTCATCACAAGTTCATTGATAAGACATGCAGTTTCCTCTGCTTCTTTACAAAGAGACTTAGCCATCAGAGGACGATAGGGGCGGAGAGGAACATCGTGAGGCGGAATGGTTTCCAAATGTTTACTTCCACCTTTAATCACCAAAAGATGACGATATTGTACCCCAGTATAGAAATGAACACGCTCATTACCTAATTCGCGATTGAGCGCACCTATCAATTCATCGGCCTCTTCGGTAGAGATATGACCGGCAGAATGATTTTTTAGTAACTCACCTTCGATGCAAACAAGATTGCAACGCATCGCTAAATCGCCAGGCTGAAGTTCCACACCAATATTTGCAGCCTCAAGTACACCGCGACCCTCGTACACTTCGGGCAGATGATAACCCAACACTGACATATTAGCGACTTCGCTACCGGGATGAAATCCATCTGCTACTGTTTTCAATAATCCATTGCGACCCAATCGGGCGAGATGATCCATATGAGGTGTGCGGGCATATTGCAATAACGTTTTTCCGCCACATTTTTCGTCGGGCCAATCAGCCATGCCATCTCCTAATATAATAATATGTTTCATGATTGTCTAAATGATTTAAACGGTCACAAGCTGAACATATAAAATGCTACAGACCGTTGTCAGATTGTTTGTTTAAAAATGATTTTGGAAATTGTTCGCTTGCTTTTGCAAGCGCGTTTCACGTAGAAACGCTAAAAAACTTCAACCCCGAAGGGTTGTAGTTGTACCAGTACCTGTACCTGTAGTGACTGTAAAAATGGAAGTTTCTGCACACAAACTTACCTCAAAGAGATTTGTGTACATAGGAAAGGGACAATATGTTTGCTTTCTGAAACTCATTTTCGATTGCAAAGATAGCGTTTATTCATAAACGAACATCATTTTGGATATATTTTTTTAAACGAAATTGCTATTTTTCGCTTCTCAAACTATCATTTTGTCATTTCTAAATATCTATTTCCGCACATTTCTCCCGTAAGCACTTGTTTCGCCAATATTATTCTTTCTGCTATTGCTCCGGTTTTGATGAAGCAAAGACAGTCTGCCATTAATCGGTCATATACATTATTTATATATAGTATCTGAGCTACAAGTAGTGCGTTATATGGAATTGTTTGAGGAGTATTTAAGGTTTGGCTACTTAATTCTTTCCATCTCTTGAATAAGACGTTTATAGAAAGCATAGTCTGACTGGATTTCAGTTTTGACTTTTTCATCGGCTCCACCATAAATTGGGCGGCAATAATTGTAAGCCATGAAAGAATGTAGTCTTGCAGATTTGTTATTATAGTATTCCCCTTTCCACTTTATGTACGCAAAATTCACAAGAATGTGTGCCCTGCCAAACTGATAACCGCCTGTATCGTAAATTTGAGCTGAGGAACAATACGCATAATCTGCATGAAAATGCATCTTTTGCCAATCACCGACGCGAAAGAAATAGTGTGTCAGAGCAAGGTGATGGAAATAGCGTATGGGATTGGCAACACTACTATACATCACCCTTTCCGAATCACCCAAAGCCATTATTGTTTCAACAATATTATTTATCCCAAATCGGTCATTAGACTATTATGCGCAAACAAACTTTCTTTTTGTCATCTGCCTTTCCGTTTTTCGGTTGCAATGGAACCCCATTGCGCCCTCAAAACGTAGAGACATCTGAACAAAAACAAGAGTTGTTATCATCATAACGCTAATGACCGATTTGGGTTAAATGAAAGAGCCGTGTAGGATACCCGCCAGACAACTGGTGATTGATAGTTTCCATATACGATAGTACCATTTATCAAAACAAGATTATCCCTTGTACAATCAGTCCTAAACCTACTTCATGGCAAAATTGATACATTCATGGGAGCATATCCAAATTATTTTTGCCCAACCTCAATGATGTAAACAGCAGAAGAATTCCTGACGAAACATTTTTTGAGCACAATCATGATGTTCATTCACGAAAAAGATGTTCCTTTGCACATCAATAGATCAATTTCATTCGTATTTGATTCATCATTAGAATATATGAAGAAGACATTCGTAACATTATTTCTCGGCGCAATGGTTGCAATTTCAACTCAAGCGCGCGAAACAGTTGAAGGTAGTAAGTTGGGCGACAATTGGTCGCTCGGTGTTGCCGGTGGCGTGTACACTCCCATCAAGAATCACGCATTTCTGGGTTCAATGCGCCCAACATTCAATCTTACCTTAGCCAAGCAAATCACCCCCATCTACGGATTGGGCGTTGAAGGAACAGCCCTCTTTGCCGGCTCCAAATTTTATGGTGTTCATAGTTCCACAGCTTTCGACGGACTGCACGTAAGTTTATTAAATCAGATTAATCTCAGCAATCTGTTCGGCGGATACAAGGGAGCACCTCGCCCCATCGAATGGGTTGCCGTATATGGTTTGGGATGGGGTCATCAATATATGGCCAACGCCAAAGACTACAACTATGCTACTTCCAAAGCCGGACTGAACATCAACTTCAACTTCGGAAAGACTCAGGCTTGGCAGTTCAACATCAAGCCGGCCGTCGTTTGGAATCTGGAAGGCAACCACTACTATGGTGGCGGCTCACCCACTTGCTCCGGCGTGGAATATAACGCCAATTGTGCAGCTCTCGAATTGACAGTAGGTGCTACCTATAAGTTCAAGAATAGCAACGGTACACATAATTTTAAGTTGGCCCGCCTGTACGACCAGTCTGAGGTGGACGCCCTCAATGCAAAAATCAATGATTTACGCAATGAGATGAAGCGCCAGAAAGGCGAAATGGGTGAAAAAGACAAGACCATTAAGACCTTGCAGGAACAGTTGAACGACGCTCGCAACAAGGCTCCGCAGGTGATACGCGAAAAGAGCACCGACAAGGAGCTTGAATCGGTTGTCACATTTGCTCAAGGCAAATCAACCATTGCCACCTCTCAACTGCCCAACGTGGAACGCGTAGCCACTTATTTGAAAAATCATACCGGCGCACGCGTCGTTATCAAAGGATACGCTTCTCCCGAAGGTAGTGCCGACATCAACGCTCGCATTGCCAAGGCTCGCGCTGAAGCCGTAAAGGACCTTCTGGTCAAGAAGTACGGTATTGCCGAAAATCGTATTGAAGCCTCAGGACAAGGTGTTGGCAACATGTTCAGCGAACCCGATTGGAATCGTGTGAGCATCTCTACCATCGTTAAATAAGAGCTATTTACTCCCTTTCTCACAAGAGGTGTATCGTTTACAACGATACACCTCTTCTTTTTAACCCAATCAGGCACGTACCCCACAAAAAAACAACTTCGCGAGCTTGCTCCTACCCCTAAATCCATTATATTTGCACCCTAAAGAATAGAACAACACACAGAAGACAATGAAAGTATTAGTCGCTTACGCCCTTCGCAAAGAGATGGTCAATATCAATTGGCCCGGGGTGGAAGTAATTCCAATCGTAACGGGAGAAGGCAAGGCATGCGCCGCCCTTGAATTGATGCGCGCATTACTCAAGGAACGCCCCGACCATGTTATCAACATAGGAACAGCAGGTACTTTCCATCTCTCGGTAGGCGACATCGTTGTTCCCAAACACTTTTTCGACCGCGACTTGTCAACCACTCATTTGCCAGGGGTAGAATATAACTTTCAACCGGACGAGACCAACTTTGCCGGTTTCACGTCTATCATCAACGGATGTGTTTGCAACCGGTCATTCACCATTTCCACCGGCGACAACTTCGTCACAAGCGGCAGCAAGGATCAGGCAGACGTAGTGGATATGGAGTCATTCGCCATGCTTCAGGCTTGCAGACGGGAGAACGTGCCATTTTGTGCCATTAAGTACGTGACCGACGTCATCGGCAGCAATTCTGTCACCCATTGGCAAAATCAGCTACAGGATGCCCGACAAGCATTGGAACGCTACTTCCAGAATTATTGCATCAAGAGATAATCACAAATAAACATTATGAATAAACTGATTTTTACTCTCGCCATGTTGTGGATGCAATGGGCCATCATACCCGTTGCGCACGCTGAAAGCGATGTATTACAATGGGACAATGGAGGCGAACAGCAAGTAGACATCTGCATCTACGGAGCTACGTCCTCAGGTATTATGGCAGCCTACACGGCCAAGAAAGAAGGCAAGAGTGTGGCCTTGATTGAGCCTTCACGCCGCATCGGAGGACTCACTGCCGGCGGATTGGGATTTACAGATATCGGTAAGGTAGAAATCATTCAAGGTTTTGCTCTCGATTTCTATTCACGCGTTGGCAAAGAATACGGCAACAACGGACCGGTATTCAAGTTTGAGCCCAAAATTGCCTTGAAAGTCTATGAGGACTATCTGCGCGAAGCCGGTATCAAAGTTTACATGGAGCGCCGCATCGTAAAAGCCAAGAAGAAAGATAACGTCGTGAAGCAAATCACCCTTGAAGACGCCTCGCAACGTCATCGTGCACGCCTGAAAGTCACGGCCAAGATGTTCATTGACTGTAGCTACGAAGGCGACCTGATGGCACGTGCCGGCGTGAGCTATACGATAGGCCGTGAGTCCAACAGTCAATATGGCGAAGACTACAACGGCGTGCAGATGCTCGACAAGCATCAATTTCCCGATGGCGTCGATCCCTATCGCGAAAAAGGCAATCCACGCAGCGGACTGCTTTATGGCATTTCCAAAGAGTCGATGGGACGTCAGGGAGAAGGTGACAAACATGTTCAAGCCTACAACTTCCGCATGACTTTGACCAACGATCCGGCCAACCGCATCCCCATCACCAAACCCGAGCGTTACGACCCCACCAAATACGAACTTCTGTTAAGATGGAAAGAAGTGGAGCCCTGGGTAAACCTTAACGACGCCTTTGCCTGGGACGCAATGCCCAACCACAAAACCGACATCAACAACCGCGGAGGGTTCTCCACCGATATGATTGGTGCCAATTGGGACTATCCGGAAGCATCTTACAAGAAGCGGGCCAAGATTGTACAGGAGCATTTGGACTACACCAAGGGCCTGCTCTACTTCGTATCGACCGACCCCCGCATTCCCATCGCCATTCGCAACGAAATCGGCGAATGGGGCTATCCGAAAGACGAATACTTAGACTCCGACCACTTCACGCCTCAGCTTTACATCCGAGAGTCACGCAGAATGATTGGCCGGTACGTCATGACGCAGGCCAACTGTCAACGAAAAGTAGTAGCTGAAGACTACATTGGATGGGCGGCCTACACCATGGACTCTCACAACACCGGCCGCTTCGTCGTCAATGGAATGGTCAAGAACGAAGGAGATGTTCAGAAATATATTCCCGGCAAATACAACGTCAGCTATCGCAGCATCACGCCCAAGGAAGAAGAAGCCATCAACCTGTTGGTTCCCGTTTGTTTATCGGCCAGTCACATTGCCTACGGCTCCATCAGAATGGAACCGGTGTTCATGGTCTTGGGACAAACCTCTGCCTTAGCCGCCTGTCAAGCCATCGACGAACAAGGAGGGTGCGTACAGAAAGTAGACTGCCAAAAAGTCATGCAGCGTTTTGAGACCATGAAACCATAATCTCTATCTCTACGCCAATACTTTTATCTTCATCCCCAATCGGCCGTTAGCGTTATGATGACCGATTGGGGATTTCCCTTTCCTTATTACACACAATCATTAAGCCGGATTTACAGTATCAACAGACCGTCAATGATACTGTAAATAATCATGCAAGTGATACTGTAAAACCTTCGACACCACTTCACGGTTCATCGCTACCGTCAAAGGGAATTCTGAAGTGTGAAATAGCAAGGCCCCTTTCTTGACACTCGAGAGAGGCCTTTGCTATGACCACACGAGCCGTTCTTGACACTCGAGAGAGGCCTTTGCTATGACCACA
>CALZOH010000036.1 GCA_945827465.1 uncultured Prevotellaceae bacterium | reverse complement strand
TGAAGGGCGTATGCGATACGCCCCTACACCTGTTCGATCATTTCACGGGTAATATGGTGGTTGAACCGGATGATTTCACACATTATCGCCCAACATGACACCATCGTTTGATTTGCATTTTCCCCGCCATGAAGGGCGTATGCGATACGCCCCTACACCTGTTCGGTCATTTCACGGGTGACATGATGGCTGATGCTCCTGCTTTTGCCGCTGGGTGTGCTGGCTGATGACTGTCGGAAGACGCAGCACGGGGTGCTTGCTCCTGTGAGCGAGGTTGACGTAGAAGTGGAATTCTATTCTTCGCGTATCGTTCGCGTGAAGAAGGTGCCTCGCGGAGAGGATGTGAAGTGGAAAAGCTATTCCGTGGTGATGTCGCCGACGCGGGTTCCGTTTGATTTCACGGTCACAGCGGGTGGCGTGACGCTGGCTACGGACAGTGTAAAGGTCAGTTTGGACCTGCAGACGGGTAGGGTGATGTTCAGGAACGTGCGAAATCTATTGGGACAACCTCAGCAAGCATATCTTTTCACTGGGAATGGATGCCTGGTGGCTCGATGCCACGGAGCCAGAATTTGACGACAAGGAGCGTCGGATGGATCAACCGACGCATGACGGATGGTATCGGGAGCGCTACAACGCTTTCCCCTTGGTGAGTACAGGGGGAATTTATGACCATCAGCGGTCGCTCACGTCTGACAAACGTGTCACGATATTGACGCGCAGTGCGTTTACAGGCCAACAACGGTATGGAACAACTTGCTGTTCGGGTGATGTGATGTCAACATGGGAGAGTTTTCGCAAGCAAATACCTGCGGGTCTAACTATGCTGCCATTGACTTTCAGTGGGACGAGGCTCGCCGCACCCTGACGATAGGGCCGCGCGAGGGTCGTTATCCCGTTATGTTGGAGAAAAGAGTGTTCGACATCGAGCTGATGGAGCAAGGCCGAGGCGGTTTCGACCGTGAAGGAAAGCCCGTCAAGACGGTGACGTATCGCGGTAAACCGCTGACGCTGAAATTCTGACCCTGTCAAGGCGCACAGGTTGCGCCGAATCGGGATGCTACAATAGAAAAGTAGGAGATAATCGCTTATCTCCTACTTTTATTTTAGTCACCCTTCGGCAACAACACCGTGTGCCGAAGGGTGAGTTGATCAAAACATGATGCTGAAGAGAGCCTTGTCGACCAAGATTCCATCCGTTATCTGGGGCGCAAACGCTCCCGCCTTCTTCACTTTGAACTTCAATGTAAAGAGGTCTTCCGATCCTTCGAGCGTGGCTTGGTTGCCAATGTTGACGAAGGTGGGGTAGAGGCTCTTGGTTCCATTGGAGTGCAGACGGTCATTGGTGTAGTTTTGCATCTTCTTGGTGCCGATTGCGTCACAACCCAGGTACTCATAGTCGTTGGGGACGTAAGCCAACGCGAAACTCAGGGCGTTCACGGCCTTGAGACCGAAACCTCGTACCGTGATCACGGCTGTTTCGCCGGCTTTATAGGTCTTCTTGTCAGGCGACATCACCAGTTTTCCACTCAATGTATCCTTGCTCGGGCGTGCACGTCCCTCCATTTCAACTGCTACGTTAGAGATGTCATAAGCATCAATGAGTCCGTTGCCGTTGATATCACCTTTACTTACATAACCTTCAAAGTCTTTGTCGCCCAAACGAAGGCCGTTATAGTTCAGGTAAGAGGTCAAATCGTTTTCGTCGAGGGCCTTGTCATTATTGATATCGCCTGGTATATAGCTCGCCGAACCTTTCATCTTGAAGACATAAAGCTCTTGGCCCGAACCGAAATTGCCGTATGCCTTGTTAACCTTGATGCGGATATAGCGTGCTTGCGGTTGTTGGCTGAAGACAAAGGTCTTTTTCTTCATGTCATGCGTCCATTGTACGCTACCAGCCTCAACCCAGACGTTTTTATCCATACTTGTAGCTATGCTTGCGGACGTAATCATTCCGTTGACGCCCACTTGTCGCGGAACGTACACCATTCGTTCAAGAGTGTTGACAGAATGTAAGTCGGCGATGATCTCAAACGGCGTTGCTTTCTTGTCCCAATGAGAATGCCACATGCTTTGCTCGTCGAAGTCGAAGAGTTTGTTCAGACCATTGCCCGGTTGCGACTCAGCACTACATGTACCCGTGATGCCTTGAATGGCAAATTCCAACGGATTAACGCTGGTACGAGCCTGCAGATCGGTCCAATCGGATGCTCCGGCCTTGTTGACGGCGCGAACTCGGAACGAATAGTCCGTACTGGGCTGAAGATCTGTAAAGATCAGCTTGTTCTGCTGGATTCCGCTGTAGATCATGCCGTCAAACTGTATCTCATAATAGTCAGCGCCACTGACAGCATTCCATGACGGAGTCAAACTGTAAGGTTGCTGGTCGGCTTCAGCCACTTTCACACCTTGTGGAGCACTGATCTGGGCTGTTTGTTTGGCCAGCGGGTGCCCTTTCGTGAACTCATAGCCCGTCATGCTAACGGTAACAGTGTTGGCCGTGATGTCGGTGGCCGGAAGTTTGATGAGCATTTGGGGATTCTTGCGAACGCTGATGCCTGCTGCATCGCTACACGGCGTCGAGAAGGTGTTGAGCTCGGGGGCTGCATCATAATAACAGGCAGCTTCGGCCTTGTCGAAGTCGGCGCGTGTCTTGGCCATCGTCACTTTCACGTTTTTGCGACCCACTTTTACCTTAACCTTCTTCAACGGAGCCGTTACGTTGACGCGTAGCAAGGTAGAACGCTCTTTCTCCATGCCGTTGAACTGTCCTTCGGTAGGAAGAATGGTAAAGATGACTGTACCATTGCCTTCTTTCAGCTGTAATTGGGTCTTGCTGCATTCTCCTTGAAGGTATGCTTGAGTCTTACCGTCGTCGTCATACTCGGTAAAAGCCGATTCTCCGTGCGGATAAAGCTCGTAGATGCGCTGACGGGTATTGATTTCCGAAGGATTATTGTTGGGATTGGTCATGGGGATGATGGCTCCGGCCTTTACAAACACCGGTAGCTTCCAAATGGGGGTATCAAAGTTGTTGAGGATAATGCCGCCTTCGTAGCTATCACCGTTGAAGTAGTCAATCCACTTGCCTTTGGGCAGGTAAATACCGTTGCGCAGGTCATTTCCTTCTTCGTCCATCTGCGTATTTTGGTAGATGGGAGCCACTAAGAACCACGGGCCCATCATATATTGGTATTGTGTGCTACGGCCCAGAGTGTAAGCATTGGTTTCTTCCAAGAACATGGCGCGAATCATGGGCAAACTGTCAACGGAGAGTTCGGCAACGCTATACAAATAGGGCATCAAGGCTGATTTGAGCTTTAAATAGTTGCGATTGATGCTCGTAGCAGGTTCGCCAAGGGCGTGTGGATACTTTTCATTCGATCCCCAACCGTCCATGTTAAGTTGCATGGGCGTAAATGTCTTCCATTGGAAGTCACGGACGTTGATGACGGGGTCTTTTCCTCCAAAAATACCGTCCATGTCGCTGGTGATGTTGGGCATACCGGCTAAACCAGAGCCAATATAGGTTGGAATGTGGAAACGAATGTATTCCCACTTTCCACCCGTCTGATCTCCGCTCCAAACTCCGGCATAACGCTGTGTGCCGGCCCAACCATCAAGGGTGATAATGAACGGACGGGCATTGTTTCCATGTTGTGTCATCAAGTTGGCAGCGTCAGCAATACCGTTGAGACCAAAAGAGTAGCCTGCACCAACCCATGCAACGTCGGTTTTAAGCAGTCTGACTCCGGCAACACCGATTTCTTTCACGATATCGCGCTGTAATAATGCGGGGATACCCTCTTTGGGGTGCAAATCAGACTGTGTCCACAGACCTATTTCCACGCCCTGCTTGCGAGCGTAGTCGCCAAATTCCTTGAGATTGTTTACATTGCCGTCAAGCGTACCTGTTTGTCCGTAGCCTGCACCGTAACCATCGTTCGGAAGAATCCAACCTAAAGGCATATCATGGGCCTTATAACGGTCGATTACCGCTCTTGCCGAGAATTGATAGTTGTTTTTCTCTCCGTTGAGCGATTCTTTAATGCCACCATTGTCTTTTTGACTTTCGGAATAGCGTTTACCGTCTTCAAAGGGAACGCCGCCCTTGTCGGTTTCTTTCCAGTAATCTCGGTTATAAGCATTGAGATGGCCTTCGTAGAAGCCGAATTTCGGAAGCAAAACGGGTGCACCGGTCAATTGATAGTAGTCGCGCAGTAAAGCTACGGGGCCATTGTCGATCATAACGAAGCAATCCAGATAATCCGTCTGGTGAGTGAGCTTAACAGTTCCTTGTTCCTTTGACCCGAAGTCGTAGGAACCCGGACGGAAGGTGTGGAACATCACACCATAGCCCTTTGTCGACCAATAGAAAGGACATGGCGAGCATACACCGCCATCCGTCCAACTATTTTGGTTGACTATGCTAATGACTTGACCCTTGTGGGAGAATCGTCCATTCTGAACTCCGCCACCATAGAAGTATTCGTCGGGTGCTTCAGCGAGGGTGAGGCTCACTTCACGCTTGCTGATTTGTGCCCCAGCCTTTTCACTGAACGCAATACGTCCGTCAGCGCGGTTGGTAGCTTCCATGCGTCCGTCAGAAAGGTTTACTTTCAAGATGATGCTCTCTGTTTGGATGGTGGCCAAGTCTCCGGCCATGTTCATAGAGCATTCTTTCAGAGTGCGGTGAGGTTGATCCACCAAGATTTGGGCCGGAGGATTGGCTTGGGGATTGCGAAGCTGACCGCCTTGAGGGTCTTGAAAGACTCGGAAAATCTGTGGACCATAGAATTCAATGATACGTTGTTGTCCGTTCTTTAGTTGAAGGGTATAACGGTTCTGTTTTTCTTGTGCCATGATGGGCCAGCAACAGAAAAATCCAAGACATACCAGAAGAGTAGTCATTACTTTTCTGTATCGGAGGGTGAAGTTAATGGATGGATGCATAAGAAATGTTTTCCTAAATGTTAAATGATAGTGACAAATTTAATGGATTTATTTTACTTAATGATGAGTATAAAGGTGTTTTTTTTCTATTATAGGTATATTCATACCTTATTATATAATAAGGAAGGAGTAGTTTAGAGGTGTTTTGAATTAATTTAAGGCCGACGGAAGTGTTGATAACCGTCGGCCTAATCAATTGGGTTTAAAATACTGCAGAGCAGTTAAAGATATGATAGGATAAATACATGAATTTATTGTTGTTGCAAGATCAAATTGCGTGTGTACTTCTTATCAACCACTGCAAGCAGACAAGGTACGATGTCATAACTTCGACTTTGTTTCTTCTCTTCAATTCGATAGCTGAAGGTGGGCTTGGGGGTGCGGGTAAAAGATACCGGAATGATGGAAGTGTCGTACGATGTAGGCGGAAGGATGATGGCAATCACGGCTTTTTCTTTGAAATTGATAGGTGCCGGTGACCGCTCCATGGTAGCTGCCGTTCCGAAATATTGATTGAATTCCTTTTCGTGTTGAATGATTACCGGATGATATTGGGTTACGTCATTGCGTACGAAGTAATGGTCAACGGGGGTAAAGGGTATCTCGTTGCTTTCGGTGTGAGGATGGTTGCAACAGCTAAGCACCAAAAGGAGTGCCAGTGTCAAAATGTTTAGAAAGAGTCGTTTCATGCAGATGCAGTTTTAGGGATTGAAGCGCAGACCCAGTTGCAGATTGAAGCGTGTGGGTGAGTCTTTATAGATATTTTGGATATGACTATGATTGTCGAAGTAATGACTCACGCCAGGCTCCACATAGAGTCCGAGTTGTCGGGTCAGGTTGTATTGTGCACCTGCCGTCAGATTCATTGACCACTGCAGTCTGTTTTCGCTGAGATGGCGATTGATCTCGCTTTGCTGGCCTGCTGAGAAAAGTTCTTTTCCCTTTCCTCCCAAGCATTTTTCAACCATGGCACCTGTAGCGCAATATACGGTGAAGTTTTTGTAGCTCCATAGGCGGTAATTAAAGCGCAACGGAATGCCCAGATAGTGCAACTTTTGTTGGTAGTGGTAGTTGGTCGTGTTCTGCTCTGCTTTCAGGTAGGTGTAAACCAGTCCACTTTCCATTGACAGGCGGTTGTTGAGTGAATAAGCTACCGATACTCCGAGTCGGATGGGCTGACTATGCTTGAGATCCATTTCTTGTTTGTGTTGTGTGAGCAGGGTACCTATCAGTCGAGGCGTTGTGTTCTCGGGTGATGATGAGCCAGTTTGTGCAGCATAGGCCCCCACATTCCAGCCCGATTGTTTCTTGGCAGATTCCGAAGCTGTCTCGTTGAGGTTCTTGAGCATTGCTTTTCGATTAGGCGCCTGTTTCGTAGTCGGAGCAGTGATTTGTTGGGGCGTAGCTACGGCAACCGGTGTCGCTGTTGTAGTTGTTGTAGCGGCATCTTGGCTAATTGAAGCCTTTTCGTTCTTAGGTTCGTTGTTGGGTTCGTTAATTGCTTGTGTAATATAGGACGTCGTCCGTTGGCGCAAGGTTGCAGCCATGGCCGTTTGAGGTCTTTGTTGCGATGAAATTGAGGTTGCCGGTTGCGGCATAGGGTCAGGTGAGGAGGTAGACGAGTTGCGTACGGCTGTGACAGCCTCTTCCACGCCTTCATCTATGTTGAGAATCCAAAGGGTAGCACCTCCCAATAGGATAATCAGTGCTGCAGCCATCGGAATGAAGCGCTTCACAAACATCATGGGGGTTACCCTCGGTTGTTTGGACTGTTTCATGGCCTGTTCCAGGTCTTGCCAAAGTCCGTCGGGCACTTTCATCTCATGATGTTCCATGCGTTGGCTGAGTTGTTCGGTCCAGTTATTGTTCATGGTCTGCCTGTTTCTGCGTGGTGGGTTAATTCCTTAATCTGACGGGCCAGCATCTCCTTGGCCCGATGTAGTTGTGATGCCGAAGAAGCCTCTCGGATGTTTAGTCGCGAGGCAATCTCACGGTGACTGAGATGCTCGAATACATAGAGATTGAATACGGTACGGTAGCCAATGGGTAAGTTGCGAATCAAGTCATGCAAGGTTTGCAGTGATAATTCGTTCACATCAACGTCTTCGTCTTCGCTCACGCTGTCGGGAAGTCTGTCAGTGGTTTCAAAGAGGTTCATGCGCGACTGATGTTTCAAGAAGTCGATCGATTTATTGGCTACTATGCGTGACATCCAGGCTCGCAACGAGCCTTCGCCCTGGTAGTGGAACTGATGAATGGATGAAAAAATCTGTAGAAAACTTTCTTGCAGTATGTCATGCAGGTCATCATCATTAGAAATGTAACGTGCGCAGACCGAGGTAAGACCTGCAGCATAGCAGTCATACAGTTTTCGCGCGGCTTGAGCGTTGCCACGGGCCACTTGGGCTGCAAGTTCCACTTCTTGATGTTCCACGGGAGTTGGATGTACTGTTTTCGAAGCAACAATAGAACATGCCACAACTTGGTAGCATGTTCTGTTGTTGACGGTATCGGTTATTTTCTTTTTGTTTGGTAGAAGATATACTGAATGGTCTTGAAGTTTTCGGCCAATTCGCCGTCTACTTTTACACTGTCGACAGTGATGCCCATGTTCAGGATCTTTTGCATAGAGTCGTAAAGAACTTCTCCACCATTGTTGACAAATACGGTTACCTGCTTTTCTGCGTCTTCTACTGTCATGTTGAAGTCTACTTGCTGTGCATCGAGTTGCAATTGTACGATGTTCTCATACAATGTGCCGGTGTAGTTCAGACTCAGAGCCGGTGCTTCGACTGTTTTCATGACGCTATCGGCCAGTTCTTCACCCACCAAAGCCTTTACAATGGGTGCAACGGGCAGATTTGACAGACTAACAGTGTTGCTTACGCTGTTAACGCTTACTGTTATGCTGTCTTGAAATTCATTGTTAACCATGATGACGCCTTCATAATTTCCATGAGCCTGGTCTACTGAGGTTGCGGGGATGATTTTATAATCATCATCATTGTCGCAGGAGGTAAACAACATGGCACCACCAACGAGGGCCATCGATAGGAAAAGGGTACGAATACTAATTTTCATTTCTTTTTTTGTTTGTT
Source organism: uncultured Prevotellaceae bacterium (assembly GCA_945827465.1). Classification (GTDB taxonomy): domain Bacteria; phylum Bacteroidota; class Bacteroidia; order Bacteroidales; family Bacteroidaceae; genus UBA6382. The sequence continues at coordinate 9,036 of CALZOH010000036.1, read as the reverse complement.
GATTTGGATAATTAAAATATGAATTTTGATAGGATAGTCGTTATAGGAATGATTATTCTGATGTACTTACAATCTATAAACGACCGCTTGCGGAAACCTTGCATGGAAATCTCATTTTTTTTCAAAAATATTTTTGTAGGAGGCATTAACGCAAGAATCCCGACCGGTGTGTCGGTACACAAGGTCAGGATTCTCAGTTGTTTCAATCGAAGATGGGGTTATGAATTTTTTCGATACCACCTAAAGAATAGGATGGTTGCAGCCAATAGTGTGATGCCTCCTATCGTATAAGAGATGGTTGCACCCATATTGAGCGTTTCCTTCGATATTAAAAGGAACGTGCAGCTGATCGTTGTCATAAACAGAGCCGGAATCAAAGAAATGACAAATGGTTTTTTCTGTTGTACCAAATATACGGTGATGGTCCACAGAGTAAAGACTGACAACGTTTGGTTACTCCATCCAAAATATTTCCAGATGATGTTGAATCCGTCGGGGTTCTCAACCTGCCAAAGCAAGATAGCCATGGTCAGAGCAAAGAGCGGAATGCAAATGTAGAGTCTACGCTTGATGGAACGCTGTTCAAGGTGTAAGAAATCCGCAATTATCAGTCGTGCCGAGCGCAGGGCTGTGTCGCCGCTGGTGATGGGCGCGGCTACCACGCCGAGCAGAGCCAAAGTTGCGCCGAGCAAACCGAGCCAATCGTTGCAGACCATATTAACTACGGCCGGAGCTGCTGTCAGGAAACCGGCTTTATCGCCTCCTGCAATCAGAGTATAGCCCGGAGCGGGTTCGCCATAGAAGAAATACATGGCCACCGTGGCCCAAATCAAGGCTACGATACCTTCAGTAATCATGGCACCATAGAAGATGGGGCGTCCCATCTTTTCGTGCTTGATGCAACGAGCCATCAACGGGCTTTGCGTAGCATGAAATCCGCTGATCGCGCCGCAAGCAATGGTGATGAACAGGCAAGGAAAGAGCGGATCGGTAAATGTTTCGGGGGCTACTTCTATTCCACGATTGTGAAGACCGTCCCAAATTTCCGGAAGTGCCGGCATCTTAATGAGCAAACACACCAGTAAGGCTGCTGCCATGAATAAAAGCGAGAAGGCAAAGAGCGGATAGACTTTTCCGATAATCTTATCTATGGGCAACATGGTAGCTATAATATAATAGACGAAGATCACTACAATCCACAATGTCTTGCTGCCGCCCATTCCGTTAAGTATTACGGCCGGACTATATACAAACACGGCGCCAACCATCATCAGCAACAAGATGCTGAACACCAGCATCACTTGTTTTGTGCGGTTACCCAGGTAATGGCCTACCAACTCCGGCAGTCCGGCACCTTCATGTCGCAGGGAGAGCATGCCGCTCATGTAGTCGTGAACTGCTCCTGCAAAGATACAACCCAGTACGATCCACAGATAAGCGGCCGGTCCGTACTTAGCGCCCATAATGGCACCGAAGATGGGGCCGGTACCGGCTATGTTAAGGAACTGAATCATGAAGATCTTCCAATTGGGCAATATGACAAAGTCCACGCCGTCGGCTTTCGCAATGGCAGGTGTAACCCTGTCATCGGGTCCGAATACTTTTTCGACAAAACGTCCATAGACAAGATAGCCTACGATGAGGGCTATCAATGATATTAAAAATGTAATCATGTGTAAGAGTCTGAAATGTTTGGTGCAAAATTACCAAAATAACTCTTTGCCCGTATCATTGTAGCCAACAAATTAAGATGCAGACTTCTATGTCTATGGTTAAACCATCTCCTTCTCATGATGGAGTTGTAGGTTGTTTATTCCTGCTTGATGGCTTGTGCCGGGTTTTCGCGTGCTGCTATGCTGATTTGTCGGTAGACGGTTACGCATATAAGTACTGCCATTAGCACGATGATGGCGGGATATAGCCAACCATACAGGGTGATTTTTTGGTCGTATTGGTTCAGCCATTGTTGGGAGAGGATGTAGCCTATTGGTCCGGCTACCACTGCACTGAGCAGGAGGATACGTAATTGGCCGAAAAGGAACAATTTCAGAATATGAATGAACTTTCCGCCATGTATCTTGCGGATGGCTATCTCTCTGCGACGCTGTTCCAATGTCAGACAGATGGTTGAAAACACGCCGATAAGGCTGATTAGGATGCTCACAATGGCTGCTATTTCCTGCAATTGCAGTAGCAAAAGGTCGGCTGAGAATTGTTCGTTGTATGTTTTCTCTAAATCCATGACCTCTATTTTGTTTGATTGGTCAAGGTGGGCTACCTCTTGGTTGATTTCCTTAATCAATGGCTCAATACACCCCTTGTGGGCCCGGAAGATGAAGTCGGGTTTACGAATGAAGGGACAGTATTGTCCGTTGTAGAATATTTGTGGCTCGGGTTCTTTTGTTACCGACTCCTGGTAGAGGTTGGGCACGATGCCAACAATGGTCATTTCCGGTTCATTGCTGATTTGAACATGTTTGCCGATGGGCTGTTCCCATCCGTCGGCTTTGCAGGTTGACAAACTCACTACGGCTTCAGCTGCACCGGCCCGTGGCAGTCGTCCGCGCAGTGCACGGATGTGAAAGAATTCATAGAAATGGCTGTCAATCATGATGAGATTTATGAATTGACCCTCTCCGATATTTTGTGCTTTGTTTTCTTGCAGTTCAAGAATCGTCTTGCGGGAACTACGCATGGGTATAGGACTGGTGTTACCCTCTAGAACCTCTTCTGTCAGGGCTGATGACTTGACGATTTGTTTGATTTCTTCGTTCAAAGGATCTATGCTGAAGATCATCCCTACATCGGTCTTGTCCATTCCAAGGGCGTCAGAGTACATCAGATGTTTGAGTTGCAGTTGCATGACGCCTACATAGAAGATACACACGAGACTTACGGTCAACTGGACGAAAGTACCAATCTTATTAATGCCTAAGTTGCCCCGATGAGCTGTTACCGGTTGCAGTCCTGCCAAAATGCTGCGTCGAGTAAGGATAAATGTGGTGAGCGATGATGCGGCTATCCCCACTGCAGCTACTGCTAACAGGTAACATCCGACCTCTGTCATTACAGATGAGAGTGACAGCGTTACTTCGGAATATTGTCGGAACTCAGGCAGTACATATATTGTAAGCAATAATCCGAGCACGGCCGAGCAAAGAATCATGATGAGCGTTTCGCAATTGAAAAGATGGATGATGGAACGCCTCGAACCACCCAACGTGCGTCTCAGTGCCATCTCACGACTGCGTATGCGGATGCGTGTAATCATTGATACCAAGTAATTACACAATGAACAGGCAATGATTACACCGCTCAGAATCATAAAATAATAGGTATATCGCGCTTCAAAGCGCTGGTTCATGGGTGGAAAGTCTGTCTTGAGTCGGTGGATGGGCAAAAACTTCACGTTTTCCAGGCTGTGGGGAAACTTTTGTTCTCCCCATTCGGGTGATGCTTGGTTCACTTTGCTGCTAAAAGTTGCAGCATCCGCACCAGGATGCAGTTTCACAAAGGTCATGAAGGCCGATGACCACCAAAGATCAAATATCTTGAAACGGTTGTTGATTAAGATGTCGAAATGGAAGTAGGATGATTCAGGCCATTCTTCCACAATACCCACTACCCGATACTGGTTGGCTTGTGAGAGGTCAGTATCCATATTGTCGCCGAGGGTAATTTCTTGCCCTAAAGCCTCCTTGTCGCCGAAGAGGCGCTTTGCCAGCGACGGCGTGATGAGAATTTCGCTCGAAGTGCGTTGCTCCAAAGTGCCTTCGAGGAGCTTTACTTGGAAAAAACGGCAAAACGCGCTGTCAATGGTATTGACATCAGCCGGTAAAGAACCACCGTCATCCGTAAAGATCTTATAGGGATGGTTCTCACCCGTGCCGCAGGAACATCTTGAAGCGGCAAAACTGCACACAGATTCTACCTCGGCATAGTTCTTAGGCAGATATTCCAGAAAGAAGTCTTGGCTCAGGTAGTCTCTGCGGTCTGATTTGAACGCATGTTTATTGGGGCTGAGTAAGAAGATTCGGTCTTTGTCGGGGTGGAAGTTGTCGGAGCTGGCCAGGTAGTGTGTCCAAACAATCGAGAGGGCGAATCCCGTCATGCCAATAGCCAGACCCATGATACAAACAACTGTTTGCAGGCGGTATTTCACCAAATTGCGATAGGCAATTTTCAAGTTGTGAGCGATGATCGAAGTTGTTTTATTTCGTTCCATCTGTCTTGTCTTTAGGAGTTGACTGCCTGTTCCGGTCTCAAAGCTCTGTATTGTTTACGACCTGACCGTCGAACAGGTTGACAATGCGGTCGGCAAAGCCTGCGTCATGGCGTGAGTGAGTCACCATTACGATGGTGGTACCCTCTTCGTGTAGTTTTGCCAGCAGGTTCATTACTTCCAAACCGTTTTTCGAGTCAAGATTACCGGTAGGCTCATCGGCCAAAATCAGCTTGGGACGACTGATGACGGCACGGGCAATGGCCGCACGCTGTTGCTGACCTCCCGATAGTTGGTTGGGAAAGTGTTTGCTGCGATGCGACATGTTTACACGGCGCAATACGTCCATGACGCGTTGCTTGCGTTCCTTCGATGCAACGCCCATATAGAGTAGCGGCAGTTCCACGTTTTCATAGACGTTGAGCTCGTCAATCAGGTTGAAACTTTGGAACACGAATCCGATGCAACCTTTTCTGAGTTCGGTGCGTTCGTCTTCCTTCAGCGTGCTCACGTCGCGACCGTTGAGCCGATAGGTGCCTTCGCTCGGGTTGTCAAGCAGGCCCAGAATGTTGAGCAAGGTTGATTTGCCGCAGCCCGACGGACCCATAATGGCCACGAACTCGCCTTCTTTTACTTCCAGGCCCACTCCGTTGAGGGCAAAGGTCTCTACTTCCTCTGTGCGGAAGATCTTTTTGATGTCGTTTAACTGGATCATGATGATGTTATTCTTTTGAAATGAGATTTGACGGTTGTAAGTGCATGATGAGATGGATATACCGGCCCACAATCAGTCCCATGATGATGCCGACGAGGGCGATGCCACCGATGAGGAGAGCGGCCATATTGTTATTGTCAGGCTGAAAGTAGGATTCAGATGAATAGAGCAATTCGTTGTGAAACCATAGTGCGACCGGAACGGTGATTATTGCCGACAGCAGGAAGAGAATCACATAGACTCGACCGAACAATCGTCCGATGTCATAAGCCTTGGCACCGTTGATTTTTCGGATGGCAACCTCCTTTTTTCGGGAGCGTACGTCCATGGCAATGGCGCTGTGAATGCCCATGATGCAGATAACTAGACTTACTAAAGCCAATATACAGCCGGCATTGCGCAGGGCTAAGTCAAGGTCGATTTCTCTGCTGAGGTATCGGTGGGCATTATCCACTATGGGATCGGCTACTATCGGTTCCAATTCTTCAATGGTGGCGTCGACATGCTCTCGTAACGCCTTATGACGGCCTGGCAGAGGCTCCAGGATGAAGCTTTTGCACTTGCTGGTCACTTTGGGGTCAATGAGCATAAAGGGGAATGTGGCATTGATGCCGTTCTTCTCATAGGCAACGTTCTTGAATGTGCCGATGATGGGCAGGGTTTGCTGGGGGTAGTTGATCGTTAGTGTATGGTTGGGGATAAGATTGAGTTTGTTCATCTTCTTGTAGAAGTCTTCGTGAATCAGCACACCCGTTGACGGCATTTTGCGGCTAAAGAGGCGGATGTCGGCCTGAAAGAAATGCAGGAAAGCCGTGTCGGGAATGCAGTTGGCGTGGAAGTAGTCCAAATCATTGAACTCACTTTTGTACTCCGGATTTTGGGCAATGTTGTCTATTCCATAATGACCATCTCTGAAGTAGATGGTTTGTTTTACTTCGGGTAACATGGTGAGTGCTTCCTTCAGCTGTTCCGGGTTTTGTGCATTGTCGGTATGGATGATCAGGCTTTCTTCGTAAGGTTGTGTGTTGGCAGGAATGTGGGCGGTAGCCATCTCTGTGTTGCATGCGTCGAGCAAGTCCAATGTGCAACATACGAAAACCATGCTGATCACCATTTGTACCAATAATAAAGTATTGCGAAGTCGGTGTGAACGGCTGTGGCGCAAGCTGGATGCAAGGTCTTGATTTGTTTTGCAGATGCGTAGCAAGGTCACTCCGACGAGGCAGCCGCCAATGAGCAGCATGACGCCGCCTGTCAGCAGGCTGAAATGGTAAAGATAACCGAAGTCCAGAGTCATATCTTCCGTCATGATGGTTAAATGCTCTTTAAAGAATCCTTCCATGAACACTCCGAGCCCTAATGCTGCTAAGATGCTCCATGCAATTACTATGGAGATTTCGGTCATGAGCATCCAAAAGAGTTGTCGCCGCCTGGCTCCGGCGGCTATGCGCAGTGATATTTCGCGTTGGCGAATCCGGAACAGTTGTAACTGTGTTTTCATGAAACCGATGAAGGCAGCCAGCAGGATGAGTGAACCGATGAGATGAACCAGCCATTGAGCTTTGATGACGTTTTCATAAGTACGTCTGATGTGATCAGGCATAGGGGTTACTTGGGCTTTCAGACCAAGTGGCTTCAGACGGGCATCGGCTTCGGTGCGCAGTTGTTCGGGGGTGTAACCATCCTTCAATACTGCCAAACCTTGGAAGGTCACATACCAATATCCGAAGTTCATGTTTTCCATGTAATCTGAAGCAAAGAGCAGGTCGCGCGCTCTCATTTGATGCTCAAGCATCGGAGGCGTTTCATACACGTCGGCAATGGTCAATATAATCGATTCGCCGCTTTGCAGCCAGTGGGTAAAGGTCATTCCTACGGGAGAAGTCTTGCCGAAGACTTCGCGGGCCCATGCTTCGCTGACAATGGCGTCTCCGCGTCGTAGCTTGTCGATTTTCTCACCTGTCACGGCCGAATGCAGGCCGATGAAAACGGGTAATGCAGGGTCTACTTGCCGTGTCAAGGTTTCTTTGATGCGAACAAGGCTGTCACCGAGGTAGAAGTGTTCCTTGGTAGGCAATGAGAAACTATTGGTAGCCGTGATGCGTCCTTCGGTGCAGGCCGGGTGACCGTCATGATTGAGTGCCCGGATGATTTCTTGGTTCAACAGCACGTGCTCGGATTCTGACTGCTCGCTCCAAAGGGAGTCCACCTCAATGAGGCAGGCTCTTTGGTAGTAGGGCTCGTTGCAGATAGGGGGCAGCGAATATTGTTGCGTAATCATGTGGATGGTGCTCAGTGTAACCATGCCAACGGCCATGGAGGCAACGCTGATGACGATCTGCAATTTATATTGAAGCAGATGTCGGAGAGCTGTTTTCAGATAATGGATAATCATGTCTTCAATGAATTTTTGCTGCGAAGCTACGCTTTTTCGCTCGGGATGCCATGTATCATGTCGGCCCAACGGGTGGGTTGTATGAAAATTAGACACTTTCGTGTATGAATTTCATACACTCCGGCCGACAGGAGGGTGCAAACGGCCTTTTTTTGTAACTTCGTAGGCCTAAACCCCGTTTCTTCATCCTTCGCAGAAAGAAATCTAACAGCTCATTAAAAGATGTCAGCTTATCATACCCTCCTTGTGGTTGACGACAATCCCGCCATGCTTACGGCATTGAAGATTTGTTTTCAAGGCATCTTCAATCAGGTCGTCACACTCTCCGATCCTGAACAGATTCTTACGACGTTGAATCAGCATGCCGTTGACGTTGTCATGCTTGATATGAATTTCTCGCCCGGTTTCAATACCGGTCAGGAAGGTCTGTTTTGGTTGCGGGCCATTCACAAGCTTCATGCCGACATTCCGGTCGTGTTGGTCACGGCTTATGCCGATGTTCGTTTGGCGGTGAAAGGTCTCAAAGCCGGTGCTGCAGACTTTGTGGTGAAGCCATGGGACAATGACGAACTGGTACGCACGGTTAAAGACGCCGTAGACAAGAGTAAGGAAATCGTGCCGCTCGACCGTGTTGAGGCACAACACGTGCGCAAGGTCGTGGAGAAGTGTCACGGCAACATGAGCAGGGCGGCCGAACTGCTGGGCATCACGCGTCAGACCTTGTATAGCAAACTGAAAAAGTGACGGCGATGCTTTGGCTCATAGCTATTCTTGTTTTAATGGGGCTCTTGGTAGCCTTCGGCTGGTTTTATCATCATCAGCGACTCTTACGCGACAGGGCTTTCCTGATGAACGAAGCCATCCGCAATCGCGACTTTACGTTTCAGTTGCCCGTTAAAGGACTATTCTTTGGCGAAGGGGCTCTGCAGTCGGTCTTGAACGACTTGGGACAAGAGATCAACCGACTGGTCGCACAAAACGAAGTGGAGTCGTGGCAGCGCCTCACACGGGTTTTGACCCACGAAATTATGAATGCCACGGCCCCCATACAGAGCATCACCCAGACTTACCTCAACCAACCGCAAATCAAGAATACCGTTTATGAAGAGGGCATCCGGGCGATTCACGACACGAGCAAGGGCCTGGCAACCTTTGTGGAGAGTTACCGCAAGTTGACACAGTTGCAGGAGGCTCATCCCACTGACCTGAAACTTGCCGGCTTGGTCAGTTCCGTGCAAACACTTTATTCCGAACTGCAGTGGAAAACCTCTCTGCCGGCTGACCTGACCCTCTGTGCCGATGAGAGCCTCTTGCGTCAGGTGTTGGTCAACATCGTTCGCAATGCCGCAGAGGCCGGTGCCACCGTCATCGACATTCGTTGGCGCGATCGACTTTATATCAGCAATAACGGAAAACCCATTCCGGCCGAATTGCGTCAGGAAATCTTCGTGCCTTTCTTTACCACCAAGACCACGGGTTCGGGTATTGGCTTGGCCTTGTCGCGTCAAATGATGATGATACAAGGCATGACGCTCACATTGGCCACTGTACCCGTAGGCGGTTATCCCGTCACCTTCATCATCGAATAATCTTGTGCGAAACCACACGAACCCATCTTTAAGTTAAAGAACGGTTAGTGTAATTTTACACCAGCCTCACTCCAGGCAAGAGAAGACCAAGAGTAATTTTACACTAGCGCACTCC